>JACRJI010000009.1 GCA_016235665.1 candidate division TA06 bacterium
AGGTAGGCATGGGCGATGCGCTTTGATTTGATGGCATTGCGCAAGGTGGTGGTCACGTGCAGCTGGCCGATCAGCTGCTCAAAATTCTGGGGCCGCCACTTGCGGGCTAAGACTAAATAGGACATAACAAAACCAGCATCTATAATTACTAGTGTCTAAACTCTAAACTCTAAACAAATATCAATTACCAAAATTCAAAACGACTGTTTGAGGTTTGTGGTTTGGATATTATTTAGGATTTCGATATTAGGTTTTAGGGTTTAAATAAGTGGGCCAGGCTTATCCGATAACAAGGAGAGGTCGTGCTTACCGTTGCTACCTTCCGGTCCTGGCGGGGTTGGCAAACATCACTTCCATCGGGCCCGGCCCAACATTGATTTTAACAGAGGACGATGGTTTTGTCAACAAGTTTGGGCCGCTCCCAAATAGGAAGTAACAAAAAATGGGAAATAGGAACCACTGCCCTTGGTTTCACTTCCCACTTCCCATTTCCCATCCATTCGTCTGTGGAGCCGGGTGGCCTTTCTCAGGACAAGTTTAGCTGCTTCCCATTTATTTTTGTCTCTCCAGCATCCTCCTGATCCCCGACTGCACCACCTCCAGCTCGGCCGAGGTGCAGGTCTTGTCCAATCCCCGGACGCCGTAGAAATCCTTGTTCAATGGCCGCCACAGCTCGGGGTCGTACAGGCCGAAGATGGCGAAGGTGGGCGCTCCCACCGCCGCCGAAAGGTGCATGATGCCGGTATTGTTGCACACCACCAGCTGCAGCTGGCTGATGACCCCGGCCAGCTGCCGGATGTCCAGGCCGGGCAGGGGCGTCACCTTGGCGTTGACCGCCCCCATGAACCGCTCGCCCAGGTCGTCCTCGCGCGGCCCCCAGAACACGGCCACCTGGAATCCCAGTTCTCCGGCCAGCCAGTCGGCCAGGGCCGCGTACTTCTGGTAAGGCCACCGGTTCGGCGTATTGTAGGCGCCCAGGTTCAGGCCGATGGTCTTCTCCGGAACCAGATGGTGGTCCCACAGCACCTTCTGGCCCTGTTCCTTCTCCTCCGGAGTCAGGCAGACCTCTTCCGACAGGTCGCCGGTGGTGATCCCCAGGTGCTCCAGGATCAAAAGGCTGCGCTTGGTTTCGTGGATGGGCGAAACTGAAGGAGCCGACAGTACATTGTAAAAAAGATTGGGCCGGAAATCATAGAACGGCATTTCCGCCGTCCCCAGCCGGTAGCGGGCCCCGGACAACAGGGATAGGACATCGCTGGAGAGCGAGTGGGAAACGGTGTTCAGCACGATGCATAGGTCATAGGGCTGCCGCAGGCCCTGGAACAGCCGGAACAGCCTTTGGGGCGTGGCCAGTTTAAGCTTTTCCGGATAGACCAGCACCTGATCGATGTTTGGATTGTTCTGCAGGACGGAGTTGGTATAATAGCGGGCCAAAACGGTTATTTTGGCATTCGGAAATTTTTGCCTTAAGGCCCGGTAGACCGGCGTGGTCAGGATCAGATCGCCCAGCTGGTCGTGCTGCCGGATCACCAGAATGCTTTTGACCGAACCAAGGTCCACCTGGTCCGGGGAGTAAAGCACGTCGGGCAGGAAGGCAGAGAAAAGGCCGATCAGGGCCTTCTTGAAAATTTTTTCAGTTTTGGGTATGCGCATGAAGTTGATTGTGATATATGGGGATTATTGGGGAAACAGAAGGCATTAAGGTTTGCACAATGGGTGCGTAATCATCTATAGCCAACTATCGACAGAAAATGGTTAAGCATATTTGTCACCCATCCATATTGTCAAACCGCTTGTTTTACATCATTTTTATTCGTAAAGTTGTTTTTGAATTATATAACCTCTACAAATGACATAACATTTAAAGGGACAATTCACAACCCCTACAGTTTTGTCATCTTTATAAAAATTTATTTCATCCTTTACTTCTTTGGGCGTTTTCCCAAATAGTTTTTGGGTCAATTTTAAAATATTATCTTCAACCTTTTGCCCAATCTTTCCATTATTCACTCCTTTTCTGTCCCAATTTGCCAAGGCAATTCCAAGCTGGAAAACTGCAAGTTCATCGTTTGAAAGTTCATATTGCAAACCAATAACTTTCTGCTCGACATACTTCACCTTTTTTGTTACAGGTGCCCAACCTTCCTCTCTTTTTTCTTTTCCCTCAACCCAAGGAAGAACATAATCCTCAATATATTTTAAGTCAGCTATGAAATTCTGCTGTTTCTTTTCTGTCATAAGCTGCATGGATGCATTTTCCAAAACATTACATAATATGGATAACTGAATTGGGTCATCATAAACATCCCCGAACAAAAGACTCAGGGATTGATTGAAGTTAACACCGTAATATACAAGGTCTAGGATTGCGATTAACTTCTGTCCGTTTTGTATATTTGTTCCCTTTATACTTAGTTGCGGAAAATGTTTCCCAAAAACCACCACGTTGTTTGCAAGGTCTTGGAGAATTTCATTCCAAAAGCAAATTCCAACTGGAAATTTATTTACGGCAACTCTTTTACCAGAAATCAATCTAATTGCAGATTGAATCTTAGTGTCAGAAGGAGCAGTGGTCGCAATATATAACGCCTTCAAATCTGGTCTGAAGTTTTCAGCTTTTTTGATTTCTTCCTCAACGGCTTTTGGCGTTAGTTCTAAGTCATATTTCTTGCACTGAATACCTACCAACTGACCAAGATGGTCTTCTCCATAAATATCAACACCATTTTGTGGTTGTCCTTGTCTGCCATGTTTTGTCAAATTAGGACTTGACCAACGTAATTTGAAGCTGCTTAAGCAAATATCTTCGAATTCATCCCAACTTTTGGGTGTCGGTATATTTAATGAGGATAGTGTAGGCATAGTTTAAATTTACGTATAATTATTGTTTTTAAGATTGTTAGTTTTGTAAACCCGCCATCAATAGAAGGTTTTTACAACATTCTGGCATCAAAGAACAAAACTAAAGTTGCAACTAATGTTTAACATAAACATAAAAGTTCAGTGGGTACATCACCCTGCCTGACGTTAAAACCCGTGTCGTGTTATGCTCATTTATTATCTCCCCATTAATAATAATTCTTTTGCTTTCGGGTCATTTACTCCGAACGTCTTTAAGCTGTTTTCATAGTCTGACCAATTGTTTTTTAGATGTTCAGCGTATTCGTCGAGTTTTTTTTTGATCAATGGATTGATAGAAACTAATTTTTCCATTTTCCCAATTGTATTTGGTTCTGTCAGGGATAAATAAATGTCATAAATGTCTCTTGGCCTTTTTTTGTTGTGGCAAGCACTTAGTTTTGAAATAACAATTCCCGCACCGTCTAAGACTTTTATTTTCTTTCCTGCAAATTCTACTTGTCCAATCAATTTTTCAGAATGGATAACATCTCCAAACTCAACGTTAATTGATACAATTGGCTTAACTCTTATCCCGTCAACTGTTACATCCAAGTCCATAATTTCTATAAAATCCACTTTCTCAATTTTGCCTTCTGTCGGATGCAAAAGGTCAACATTGAAAATATATGTTCTTTCTCCAATTTGGAAGGCTCTGCATAATTGAAAATCGTGTTTAGCACTTATGTAAAAATTGTTTTTGAGAAAGTTTTCAAGAATACTAATAATTATTTCCCTTGAATAATTCAATGGAAATAAAATATCTACATCCTTTGTTCCAGGGTGCCTGTCTATGTGTCGTAAGTAAGGTCCCCAGCCACCGATAAAAATCACTTCATTTACAGTTTTGCCCAGTAGGTCAATGGATTCTGTCAGAAGTTGTTTTGAACCTTCTAAAATATCTTTCATTCTCTTGTTGACTGTCGGTTTACAATTGGGGATAATTATTTGTTTTACAAAGTTATTGCGTAAACCAGCTAAAATAGACCAGATTTTACAAACCTGTTGCGTATATCGGTGCTGTTGTTTGGCGTCCTCTACCTCATGTACGGTGTCTTCAACCCTATGATAACGTATTGAATTGCTTAATGTTACTGTTGTGGGATCATCAACTTGATTTTTCCTGTATTCCTGGATTCCTTATAAGTTCCCGTTTGGGTCTATGCTTTGCTCTTCGCAAACTGCAAGTTATACAGCCTGGCATATGTCCCGCTCTTGGCCAAAAGCTCCGAGTGCTTCCCGGTCTCGGTTATCCTCCCGTCCTCAAGCACTATTATCCTATCGGCCCGCTGGATGGTGGACAGCCGGTGGGCGATGACTATGGCGGTGCGATTGTTCATCAGGTTATTGATGGCCTGCTGGACCAGTTGTTCGGACTCGGTGTCTAAGGCCGAGGTGGCTTCGTCTAATATCAGGATGGCCGGGTTCTTGAGGATGGCCCGGGCGATGGATATCCTCTGCCTCTGGCCGCCCGAGATCTTCAAACCCCGCTCGCCCAGGACGGTCTGGTAGCCGTCCGGCATCTCAGATATGAACTGGTGGGCGTTGGCGGCCCTGGCGGCCTCTTCCACCTGGGCCTGGGAGGCCCCTGGACGCCCGTAGGCGATGTTATTGAACACCGTGTCGTGGAAGAGGATGGTTTCCTGCCCGACGACTCCCAGCAGCCTCCTGAGCGATTTGGACTCCAATTCCCGAAGGTCCCTGCCGTCTATCTCTATCCTGCCCTTGGTGCAGTCGTAGAACCTGGGTATCAGGTCGGCCAAAGTGGACTTTCCGGCCCCGGAGGGACCGACTAAGGCCAGCATCTCGCCCCGCTTGATGTCTATGTTGATGTCCCTCAGTACATATTCTTCGTCGGCCGGCCCGTCCCCGTCCTGGCCCCGGCTTTTGTAGCTGAAAGAAACGTCCTGGAATTTTATGGAACTCTTGAATTCGCCGATGGAAACAGCGTTCGGCAGGTCCTTCACCTCCGGCTCCAGGTCCAGCAGGCCGAAGATCCTTTCGGCCGCGGCCAGCCCCTGCTGCATGGCCGGGACCATGTTGGAAAGCCCGTTCAGGGGCTGCATCATGGAAAATGCCCCGGCCAGGAAAACGAAGAACCTCTCGGGGGTGACCGTCCCGCTACCGGACACCTGGTCCCTGGCGATCCAGATGATGACCACTCCGGCAATGGCCCCCATGAACTCGGTCAGGGGCGGCGTCATCCCGGCCAGCGACTCGAAACGGAAGACCGAACGGAAATAGTCGCGGTTGTAACGGGAGAACTTGGCTTTCTCGTGCTCCTCCATGGCAAAAGTCTTGACCACCCGTATCCCGGCCACTGTCTCGGTCAGCACCGAGGCCACCTCGGCCAGTTTCTCCTGCAGCCGCCTTCCCCTTTTCCTCAGCCTGCGGCCGATCAGGGAGATGGTGCCTATGCTCAAGGGCAGCACTAAAAAGGCTGTCAGGGCCAGTTTTGGGGCCGCCAAAATGGCCAGCGTCAGGTAGATCAGGATCAGACTGATGTGGCGGATGACCGAAAGGGTGCCGTCGTTAACCGCCCCCCTTACCCAGCCCACGTCGTTGGTCATCCGCGATACCACGCCCCCCACTTTATGCTTGTGAAAGTAAGACAAGGACAGCTTATGAAGGTGGCCGTACATCTCCTCCCGGATGTCCGCCGTCACCTTCTGCTCGATGTATACTGTCAGCAGCCGCTGTAAAAAAAGGAACAGGTTCTTGAGAAAGAACACGCCCAGGATCAGCCAGCACAGCTTGATCAGGCCGGCCAGCCGCCCCTCCTTCAACAGCCACCAGACGGCCAGGTCCTTAAACCGGGAAAGATCAATCCCGGTGCCTATCGCGGGCCGGACCGGCAGAGGCTGGTTTTGGGAACCAAACAGCACCTTGATGAAAGGCGCTATCATCCCCAGGGAGGCGCCGGAAAACAATGCCAGCAGCCACATGCATAGCACCGCCAGCAGGTAGTGCTTCCAGTAAGGTTTTAAATATGAGGCCAGCCTGAGATAAAGTTTCATCCGTTTTTTAGAATAAATAATCTTGACGCGGCAGGTAATTTGTGTTAATTTTAGTAATCATTCAGCCACTAAGGCACCAAGACACTAATAACAATTTCCCATTTCCTATTTCTAAAATATGGTTTTGTGCCTTAGTGTCTTTGTGGCCTGGACTGTTATTTAATTTTTAACAATTATGGAATTCATAAAAAGACATGACTCCTCAGGACAACCGGTAAAGAAATATTTTTTAACCGGCCTGGTGGTGATGCTGCCTATTCTGCTGACCGCCTACCTTCTATGGTTTCTGTTCACCTGGAGCGGACAAATATTCGGCCAGCTCCTGGTCTATATCCCCTATCTTCAGGACATACCCCGGACGGTAAGACTGTTGCTGGGTTTTGTACTGCTGGTGCTGGTCATTTATGCGGTGGGTTTTCTGGCTTCGCACCTGATTGGACGGAAACTGCTGAACTTCTGGGACAACTTCATCTCCCGGGTCCCCTTGGCCCGGCTGGTTTACGGCACCACCAAGCAGTTCACCGATAATTTCTTCAGCAACCGTTTCGCCTTTCGCCAGGTGGTGGCGGTGGAGTATCCCCGCCCCGGCACCTATGCCCTGGGATTTTTGACCTCCGACCAGACCTGGGAGATGGAGAACGGGACCACGGTCCATACCGTCTACCTGCCCAACACCCCCAATCCCACCGGCGGCCGGATCATGCTGGTGCCGCCCCGGCGGCTGTTAAGGATCAAGATGTCGGTGGAAGAAGCCCTAAAATTGATCGTCTCCGGCGGAATGGTCTCCCCCAAAAACCTAACCATCGCCAACCCATTGGACAAACCTGATGTTTCCGATAAAAGAACTGCTGGCAAAGCTAAGGCTAAAAGATCACGGTAAGCTGACCTCCCAGGACCTGCAACAGCTGTTGTCCCGGGCCGTGGCCCAGAACGCCGTCACCCGGGATGAGGGGCATATGATGCAGCGGATATTATCGCTGTCCCAGACCCCGCTCTGGGAGGTGATGATACCCCTGCCCCAGGTCGCATCCATCGAAGCCTCGGCCAAGGTGGATCAGATAATCGATCTCTGCCTGAAATCCGGACATTCCCGTTTTCCGGTTTACGAAAAAAACCCGGACAACATCATCGGGATCATCCATGTCAAGGAGGTCTTGCGGCTATGGCGCAAAAAATCCGGCAGCCTGCGGGCGGTGGAATTCATCCGGCTGCCGGTATTCCTGCCCCAGACCATCAAGGTCTCCCAGGCCCTGTCCGAGTTCCGCAAAAAAAAGATATCCATCGCCCTGGCCATCAATGAGTACGGCGCTCCCTCCGGCCTGGTAACCAGCGAGGACATGATAGAAGAGATCGTGGGCCAGATGCAGGACGAACTGGACCGGGAATATCAGTACATACAACAATTGGATAACCGCTCGTTCCTGGCAGATGCCCGGATGCCTTTGGATAAATTTACCGGACAATTCAAGATTAAAACCAACTCCAAGGCCCACAGCCTGGCCGGATTCCTGTTCGAAGAGCTTCAGCGCATCCCCCTGCCCGGAGAAAGTTTCAGGCTTCAGGGCCTGGAATTCATAGTCACCGAGGGCACAGCCAGCAAGATATACAAGCTAAAGGTATCCCCCGGCAAAAAATAACTCTGGCTCGCTATATAAGGAATCCAAGAAACCAGAAAACAACTCCTGTGTTCCTGGGTTCCTTATAATAATATTTGTTTCCTTTATAACTTTTTATTTTTCTTTCCCGCCTTCAGCCGGCCCGGCCTCAGGTTCCTGAGACGGGCTTTCTTCATTAAGAGCTTCCGGCTGGGATCCGCCTGGTACTTCTTCGCTCTTGCCAACTGGAGATTCAAAGGGAACCTCCTCCTGGGTGCCGTAACCGGAAAGCCTCTTCAATCCCAGTTCGGCGTCGATCTCGGCGTCCATTTTTTCCTTTTCCGCCTGTTTGGATTTCAGGTATTCCTCCAACTCCTCAATCCGGGGCAGGTCCGACAGCGAGCTCAGGCCGAAATAGCGTAAAAACTCCGGAGTGGTGCCGAACAGCACCGGCTTGCCGGGCCGGTTGTCGTGGCCCACAGCGGTGATCAGATTGCGCTCCAGCAGAGTGGCAGTCACCCCGTCCACGTTCACCCCGCGGATGCTCTCCATATCGGCCTTGATGATGGGCTGCTTGTAGGCCACTATTCCCAGGGTCTCCAGTGAGGCGGCGGTAAGCCGGGACACCCGCCGGCCCCTAAAAAGCTCTCCCACCCATTTGGAATACTCCGGCCTGGTGTATATCTGGAATCCTCCGGCCAGCTCCACCAGGGAAAAGCTGTGCCCGTCACGTTCGTATTCGTCCTTCAGTTCATGCAGCAGCTGCCGCAGTATCTTGACGTCTATCTCGCCCAGGGTGGACTTGATCTTGGAGACTGGCAGCGGGATGTCAGTGGCAAACAGCAGGGCTTCGATTATCCTCTTGGCTTCGGTGCGGTCCATAAGCAATTCCTTATCAAACGGTGTCGGGTTTATTAATGGATAAAATATAGCTTGACTTTAATGGTATGATATGATATTTTTATATGCTTTGTAAAGAGAAAACTAACGACTAATCAATAAACAACAAAATTTATTTGGAGGGATCAAGTTGGCAGAGACTAAAAAAAGGAATACCAAGAAAAAAATAAATTCTGCGGTAAAACGGGCCCGTCAGGCCATCAAGCGCCGAACCGCAAGAATGGCGGTAAAAAGCAAACTGCGCGGAACCATCAAAAAGGCCACTATGGTAAAAACCGGCGATGCCCAAAGCCTGCCGAAGGGGGAACAGCTTCCTGCCGTCTATTCCCAGATAGACAAGGCCGCCAAAAAGGGCGTGCTTCACAAGAATACCGCCGCCCGGATGAAATCCCGTCTGGCCAAGGCCGCCAAGAAAGTTTAACCAGTTTTCCTGAAATAATTAACCCCATTATACCATAAAAGAATCGTCCCGGCCAAGCTCGGGACGATTCTTTTTTCGTTTTACAGCGCTGCTGTTATTTAATGATATTGGGAGTCAGGAAGATCAATATCTCACGTTTGGCCGTCGCGGTGCTGGTGGAACGGAACAGTGCGCCGATCACCGGGATGTTCATCAGGATCGGAACGCCCTTGACCGACTTTCCGCCCTTGGTCTGCAACAGGCCGCCGATTACAGCGGTTTCTCCGTCATTGATCATTATCTGGGTGGTGGCCTCGTTGGTCAAAATGACCACCCCGCCCAAAATAGTGGCGGTGGGGTCCAGATCCGAGATCTCGGTCTTGACGTCCATGGTGATGTTCTGGGCCGAGTTGATGTGCGGGGTGACCGTCAGCACCATACCGATGGTGTACATTGATGTTACAGTATTGCCGCTTTCATCCCTCAAGGAGATCGGGATCTTCTTGCCGCCGACTATTTTGGCTTCCTTATTGTTGGTGGCCGAGATCCTGGGGTTGGAGATGGTATTGGCCTTGCGGTTTGATTCCAAGGCCGAGATGGTGGCATTCAACTGGGCAAAGGAACGTATGGTTCCGATATTGACCCCGGGGCGGTCACCGGTGGGCAGCAATTGCGGCACCTGAACCCCGGGATTAGTTCCTACATTCTTGGTTTCCAGATTGGCGGCATAGCTTCCCACATTGGCTATAGACCAGTTGATCCCCAGATCCTTGGTGGCATCCATATCCACATCGATGATCCGGGCAATGATCTCCACCTGCTGGGTCGGAGTGTCCAGTTGAACTATGAGGTTCCTGGCTTCAGCCTGCTTGTCGGCCACATCGGTGATAACCAGGGCGTTGGTCCTTTTATCCACCTGGATGCCGCCCCGGTCGCTTAATATTTTTTGAATGGAACCGGACAGTTCGCTGGCCACGGCATACTGAATGTTATAAACCATGGTTTTCAATTCCACACCCAGGCTGCGGCCGCGCACTTCTTCCTGCATTTTGGCGGGAGTTCCCACCCGGATGATGGTGGAATCTTCGCCCCAATCGGCTATCATAGCGGCCGATTTAACCATTTCGTTGAAGGCCATTACCCAGGGCACGTCTTTTAATCGCATGCTGATGTTGCCCTTGACATCGCCGCCGATGATCAGGTTGCAGTTGGCCAGTTGGGCCATGCCCCTAAGAACTGCCACAATATCCGAATTCTCCAGGTTCAAAGACACTTTCTTGCCGGCCAGGCCCCGTTTGCTTCTGGCAGGATAGGTAGACGTTTTGGCAGCCACATATACCGGCTGGGACGGCTGCATGGGGGTGACAGGCAGTGCCTGATACTGCGGAGGAGCCGCCGGGGCCAACGGTGTGGCAGGTGTTTCTTCCACCACCGGAGGCGGAGTGGACGGGGTCCTGGGTGTGGCCGGCGGCGGAGTGTACGGAACAACCGGCTGTTCCACTACCGGAGCCGGGGCCGCCGGGGTATAAGGCGTCGGGGTTACCGGAGCCGCCGGGGTGGCCGGCTGTTCCACCACCGGAGCCGGAGCCGCCGGGGTGGCCGGGGCCGGAGTCACCGGCACCGCTGGAGCGGAAGGGGTTTCTTCCATCACTGGGGGAGCGCTGGGCGGAGCCACCGGTGCGGCCGGGGTCGCCGGAGCCGCCGCCACCTGCATTTCGGCAGTGGTGGCCTTCCACTCGGCAAACTGGGCTGTTTCCTTGGTGGTCAGCTTGATGACGATATCGCTTTCCTCTGTCATCAGTATGTATGAAGGCGACGAGGACATCTCTATCACCACCCTGGCAATCCCTCCCTCCCGATCGAAATGGCTGGTGCTGATGCTATTGATGCCTCCCCGGTTAAGGTTGAGGGTCTTATTACCGAACCCGATTGTGGCTCCCTTGATGTCAAGCACCAGGCGGTCCGGCTTGGTCAGGGTAAAATCCTTGGCATCCGGCACGTCATCGCAGCTGATGACCACCTCGGTAACGCCTTCGAATTTTCTGACTACGATGTCGTTGATCTTGATGGCCCATAGCATTTGGCTTAAGGCCAGCACGGCCCCGGCCACCAGAGCCAGCCTGATTCCGATTTTGGAGTTACTCATTTGCTTCGCCTTTTTTATAGACTTTATATATCTTTTATTGGTTGATTCTCAAATCCTGGCTCTCCCTGGTCAGCGGAAGGGAAAAATCTATGGTTTTCCCCTTATCCACTTCCTGCCGGAACACTATGCTGGTGTCTTTGATGGCCAACACCCGTCCGCCAATCAGCTGATCCCCCTCCTGAACGACATACCCCACCCCCTGATTGTCGTGGACCAGGGCCAAACGCCCATTGGGCCCTTCAATGACGCCGGTCAGGGAAATGTTGGAAATATCCAGTGTGCCAATGCTGTTCTCGCCGCTGCCTTCGCCCCGCTTTTGAATCACCGACTTGAACGGATCTCGGCTGCCTTTCAGCGAGTATTCATAGGTTTCGCTCTTTAAAAGGGTGTCACCGGCGGGCGGCAAATTGACAGGAACCGCCTGCGCCTTTTGAACCGGAACCGGGGTTGCCTGGCTGGGGGTCTTATTACCTGATTGGCAGCCGCAGACCAAGGCTAGGGCTGCCGCCAACGCCAGCAAATTAAGACCGGCTGGACCTCTTAGGTTTGCCTGTATCTTTAACATCTGACTTTACGCCTCCTGCTTTATTAAATACAAAAGCTTTAACCACAAAATCTGCTTTTAGTGTTTTATTTTTGTCGTTTTTATCTGTGTTGGGCAATACTTTGATCTTGGCGGGGACAACGATCCGGTTCAGGATGCCCAGATTGGCCATAAAATCACCCAACTGACTGTAAGATCCGGTGACGCTGACATCCACCGTTAACACCGAAGACAATTTGGCGTTTGGCGAGGCCGTCAGGGCACCGGGTTTAAAGGCGGTGAAACGAATCCCGGTCTTTATGCCGGCTTGGGTGATCTGGCGCAACAGACTGGGAATGTCCTTTTCGTCAGGCAAAAGCTTCTCGGCCTGGCGGAGCTTTTTGCTCATGTTCTTCAATTCCATATTGAACTTGGTGGACTCACTAACTGCAGCGTCCAAAAGCCGAATCCCAGCCTCTAGTGAATCAAGTTTTACCTTGCGCTGGCTGAGCCGTTCCCCAGAAGGCCGGAAGTTCAAAAAATAGAACAAACCGGCTATGGCCAGGCTTAAGACCACCAATCCCAGGGTGATCTGTGTTTTTATGTCTTTGATATCTATGTTCATTTATTCCCCTTTCCTCCGCCTATGAATAGCGGCATCGGGTTGGACCAGTCGGAACCGGCTGAAATATAGCTATTATAAGCCTGCACCCGCCAGAAATATTTTCTCCCCTCTTCCAGCCCGGAATTGACAATGAAGCTGGTGGTATCCCCCAGATTTTGGTTGGCTATAAGATTGTTAAATGAATCGCTGGCTGATACTTGAATGATGTAGTTAGTGGCCTGGCTGACCCGGTTCCAGCCCAAAGTCAGCTTGGCAGGTTGTTTGGGATCCTGGGGCATGGCATATGAGGGCGACGGCTTGGGAACATCCGGGTTATAACTGCCGGTTAAGCTGAATTTTACCATCTCCCGGCCTTCGATATCTGCCTTGGACGTCTGGGCCAGTTCGATACCGCTGAAACAACGGGATGATTTAAGATTATCCATTAGCTCCACCACTATCAGATTGGAGAAAGTAGAACCCTCTAAGGTTGTTTTTCCCTCTTCCTCGGAAAGGAGGGTCAGCCAGAGATATTCCGGCAGACAGCGGTTGACCACTTCCAACAGCCGGGCCTCATAGAATCTCCCCTGGTTTATCAGGTTGACCTCGTTCAGTTTGGACTCAACTTCATCCTTGGTTCGCTTTAACTCCTGAACTTTGGCATTGAGAATCCTTAAACTGTCAATCTTCAGGCTGTCTGTTTTGATTTTTTTGTTGGTTATTTTAAAATCGGTCTGTTGCCAGCCATAAGCAATGATCGAAACCACTATCACCACTATAAAGAGCAACGCAGCAGCCACCATCCCTACGTTGAACGGCAGCCGGGGCAGGGCGAACTTAAAACCGCCGCCCGAGGAACGGGGAGCAGCCACCTTGGCAATTTTCTGGTCGTGGATCAAATTGATCTGTATCATTTATTTTACCTCCCTTAAACCCAAGCCCACCGCCAAAGTTAACATTGGAGCTATTCGCTCGGCCCCGGTGGCCCCGAAAAGGTTGGGGTCGTATGATATTTTCTGCAACGGATTGACGATTTCCACCGGTATCCCAAATTTCTCCTTTAGATTATCCTGAAGCGAAGGGATTAAAGCCCCGCCCCCGGACAGGAATATCCTGCTCATTTTGTCGCTGCCGCCTGACATGGCCAGGAAAGAAAGGGTTCTCTCTATGGATCCGGCAAAGTCAGAGGCAAAGCTGGCAAAGACCTCGCTGGCTGATTCCTGGCTGACATCGGCCACGTTCTCGCCTTTGGTCAGTTCGGCGGCCTGGTCATAGGAAAGCCCCAGGTTCTTCTGCACCAACTGAAGGCAGGCATTCCCGCCCATCGGCAGGTCGCGGGTAAAAAACGGTATCTTGTTCTTTATGAAATTGATGTTGGTGCCGTCAGCGCCGATGTGCACCAGGGCCACCATCTCATCCGACGGGATATCGTAGTTGGCTTCAAAGGCGTTCTGTACCGCAAAAGCCCCGTAATCCATGATCACCGGATAAAGCCCGGCCCCGCTTAAAAGATCAAGCTGGGGATTGATGGTGTCGTTCTTGACGGCGATCAGCAGCACTTCCATTTGATTGTTGCCCAGGTCGGGATTCAGTATCTGGAAATCCAGCACCACGTCCGAGATCTCAAACGGTACGTGCTGCTCGGCCTCCCATTTTATCCGGTCCCTGGCCTCCGACTCCTTGAGCTTGTCCATGGTGATCCGCTTGACGATGACTCCGCGTCCGGAAACGGCCGCCACCACCTCGTTGCCTTTTATCTTATGGGTCTCAAAAAGGCCCTTGATGGTGTCTATTACCAGTGTCCGGTCCATGATCTCGCCTTCCACAATGGCCTCGGGCAGTAAGGGGGCGGAACCATAGTTCGTCAGGGTAATGCCCTTGCCGGTCTTTTGGATCTCGACGAACTTTATCTGGTTGCTTCCTATGTCCAGGCCCAGGGTGGCTGCTTTTTTGCCGAAGAACATTTAACTATCCCTCTTATTTAATGTGTTCATTTGAGGAACCCATTATATTAAAAAATTTACTCGCCGATGAATTTTTGGATCTCTGTGCCTTTGATCAGCCAGCGCTGTCCGATTTTTTTACCGATCAGGCCTTTTTGGCAAAGGTGCTTGCGCACGGTTTGGTCGGTAACGGCCAAAATGCGGGCGGTTTCAGTGACCGTGTAAAGCTTGGCGGAATCTATATCTTTTGGTGATACCGGCATATGTCCCTCGATAAGATGAGTGAGGTATGATTAGCTATATATGTTTACCTATTGATGTGCTGTTTGCCATTTTATTATATTTACAGGTAGTTTGTCAAGAGAAATTTAAAAATAAATAAAATAAATATATTTTTCTCTTGACAGAACGCCTAACCTGCAATATACTACTCTATTGTAAGGTTGTTTTTAAGTAACACCACAACTACCGAAAATTAATAAAAAAATTTAATGGAGGTTTAGCCATGCAAAAAAAGCCTTTGATCGGTTTAACCCTGGCGGTGGCCCTGATCACCCTGGTTATTATGGGCTGTAGCGCATTGACCCCCACCCCGGAAGTAAAGATAACCAGCATCACTCCTATGAGCCCAGGCGGCAAGGATACCGTGGTTACCATCACCTTTGAAAGTAAAAACAAGGTGGATGCCATCATTACCACGGAACAAGACCGGCTTATCGGTCCCGGCACCAATCCTGTAATAATTAATTCCGACCCCATCCATTATTCTTTCTTTATCTCCGGGGAAACCAAAGCCACCATGTACATTACCTATTCAACCGCTGGAATAGCATTGATCGCTGCATCCGTAGGCGGATCACCGGCCACCATGTGGCTCAAGTTCTATGGCGCAGATGCCTATGGATATAACAAAACATTCAGCGATTCCGTCTCGTTAAGCTTCTAAATCAATTTTTTATCAGGAGCCAAAGCAATGTTCACAAAAAAATATGCAGCCCTATTCTTGGGTTTCGCCCTGGTCTTATCTTCCCTGTTGATCGGCTGTAGCAGTACTCCCACCGCCACACCCACTCCTACGAATGACGACACCACCACCGCCAATACCACCACGGTAAAAAGCGTGGCCATTTCCCCCGATGCCCCGACCGTCAGCGTTTCTTCAACCCAACAGTTCACTGCCGTGGCCCGGGACTCTAATAACAACACCCTTACTAGTGTGGCTTTCACCTGGTCCTCATCCAATACTGCGGTGGGCACCATCAGCACCAGCGGGTTGGCCACTGGCGTTAGCAGCGGCACCACCCTGATAACTGTCACTGCCACCGGCACCGCTTACAGCGATACCACCACCATGACCGTAAGCTCGTCCCAGGTGACAACTCCGGCCAGCGTGGCGCTGGTTTCCGCCCTGCCTAATATCCAGGTGGCCGGCGCCGGCGGGATATCATTCACCGCCATAACCGCCACGGTCAAGGACGGGACAGGGCAGATGGTAAGCAATGGAACCCCGATAACTTTTAGAATAACCGCCAACCCCGGCGGGGCCACCCTTAACAATGTATACACCACTCTTACCACCACCACCAGTTTGGGTCAGGCCATCGTTACATTGAATAGTGGTACTTCTGCCGGACCGATCCAGGTAAGCGCGTTCTGCGTGGCCGGCAATGATACCATCAGATCGCAGATAAACCTGGTCATAATCTCCGGTCCCACCTCTTATTTGACCTTGGCAACCGGTACACCAACAGACAATTCGGATGGAACCTCCAATATTCCAATTACCGCCCTGCTTCAGGACAAATACACAAATCCAGTATCCGACGGCACCACCGTATATTACCAGGTCTGGATTGACGCCGCCTGCACTACACCGGTAATAGGGGCCAACATCACCGACGCCATAGTTACCGGCGGGACAGGTAAAGCTTCGGCTACTCTTACTTGGATCACTTGGCTAGCACAGCCGGCATTCATCACTGCCGTGACCACCGGGGCCGATGCCGCCGGGAATGTGGTGGCCGTTTCCGACACCATTACTTACACTTTATATAAGTAACGATTGGACACTTAAGCATAAAAACCCCCGCTGGAATTATCCAGCGGGGGTTTTTTATTAGGCTAATTCAAGCCGGCTATTCCAGCGCCCCAGACCTGTTACTTTTTTTACTAACGGTAGCTGGTTTCTTCTTATTGTTGTTCCCTTGACAGCAGTTTTTACTGGCGGCAGCCCGGTAGGCAGCCTCGATAGAAGATAGTATCTCCATCTTGACCAGCGACCAGACGGCCCCACGCCCGCTGTTCAGTGAGAACCGGGCTATGTCCAAAACCGTACCCTTGCCGGCAGGAGTATTCAACAGCACCAGTGTCCCCTTTTTGGCCAGATCGGATTAGGCCGCCAGCAGATGGGATATTACAGATCGGTAGCGGCGCATATTGGCTATGGCATGGTCAACGCGGTAACACCGTTGGTATCGGCAGCATTTACATCCGCACCATGTCAGGTTGGCCTTTGGCCGGGACAAAGATCAGCGTGGTGAATCCCTGATATGTACTGGTCCCCGCCATCCGGTAATCAATGTTAGCCCCGGCCTCTATCAGGAGCTGGATGTAATCGTAGTCTTCATCATCGAGGGCGGCCAGCATCCGCGAACACCCTATTATAACAGCCAATTATGACCGGCTTCCAATTGTCTACTATGCCCAAAGTAGGATCGGCCCCGTGCGCCAGCAATGTCTCGGCCTCGGTATAATGTTCATTCCTGAAAGCGCTGTTAAAGGCAGTCCCGTTGAAGGAAGACAGATAGTTGACCTCATCTCCCCGGCCCAAAAAGAACCTCAGCATTCCCATCTGGCCGTTGGCGGCCGCTCCCATCAGGGGCGAGGTGTTGCCGTTCTTCAGCCCCGCAGTCCGGTAGTTGTATCCCTCGCCCAGCATCCGGTTGACTGTGGCGCTGTCTCCGTTGCAGACTGCGGAGATGAATTCCTGGTATGGCAGGTGCAACATCTATCGTCTCGGCTGCGCCTGACGCCGATGACAGCAAGAGCAGGGCGATGAGTAGCTGAAACATTTTGTTCATAGTGCTCCAGACATTCTCCCGGGTGATTGTTGAAGTTACCAGCAATATTATCAATATTAAGAATCCCCGTCAACAGATAAAACGAAAGAACCCCGCAGTCCTTGGACTGCGAGGTTCTTCTGTATTCAATATTCAGCCTTCCGGTTTTAGTACATGTCTCCGCCGTAGCCGCCGCCCTGAGGCATCGGCATCGGCTTCTCTTCCTTGGGTTTCTCGGCGATTACGCACTCGGTGGTCAGCAGCAGGCCGGCGATGGAAGCCGCGTTCTGCAAGGCGATCCGGGCCACCTTGGTGGGATCGATCACCCCGGCCGCTACCAGGTCTTCCACCTTATCGGTGTCGGCATTGTAGCCCATGCTGGGATTGGTGGCTTTTTTGATCTCGTCCACTATCACCGCGCCCTCCACCCCGGCGTTGGTGCAGATCTGGCGCAGGGGCTCTTCCAGCGCCCGGCGGATGATGGACACCCCGATCTTGGAGTCGCCCGTGCACTTGATGGCATCCAGCGAAGCAATGGCCCGGATAAAGGCTACTCCGCCGCCGGGAATCACCCCCTCTTCCACTGCGGCTCTGGTGGCGTGCAGGGCGTCCTCGACCCGGGCTTTCTTTTCCTTCATGGCGGTCTCGGTGGCGGCGCCGACATTGATCACAGCCACTCCGCCGGCCAGCTTGGCCAGGCGTTCCTGCAGTTTTTCCTTGTCGTAGTCGCTCTTGGTCTCTTCGATCTGAGCCCTGATCTGGGCGATGCGGGCCTTGATCTCCTTCTCCTTGCCGGCGCCTTCGATGATGGTGGTGTTGTCCTTGTCCACCGTCACCCGCTTGGCCTTGCCCAGGTCGCTTAGTTGGGCGTTCTCCAGTTTGAACCCGGTTTCCTCGGAGATAACCTTGCCTCCGGTCAGGATCTCGATGTCGGTCAGCATTTCCTTGCGGCGGTCGCCGAAACCGGGGGCCTTGACGGCGCAGACCTGCAGGGTGCCGCGCAGTTTGTTGACCACCAGGGTGGCCAGGGCCTCGCCGTCCAGGTCTTCGCAAATGATGACCAGGGGCTTGCCCAACTGGGCTACTTTCTCCAACACCGGCAGAAGTTCCTTCATGGCTGATATTTTCTTGTCGTGGATCAGAATATAGGCGTCTTCCATCACGGATTCCATCCGCTCGGAATTGGTGACAAAGTAGGGGGAGATGTAGCCCCGGTCAAACTGCATGCCCTCGACCGTCTCCAGGGTGGTCTCCATACCTTTGGCCTCTTCCACCGTGATCACTCCGTCCTTGCCCACCTTCTCCATGGCATCGGCGATCAGGTCGCCGATGGTCCGGTCGTTGTTGGCGGAAATGGTAGCGATGTTGGAGATCTCGGCCTTGCCCTTGGTGGGTTTGGAGATCTTCTTGATGTCGGCGATCACCGATTCCACTGCCAGGTCAATTCCCCGTTTGAGGTCCATGGGGTTGGCCCCGGCGGTGACGTTCTTCAGGCCTTCCTTATATATGGACTGGGCCAGCACGGTGGCGGTGGTGGTGCCGTCGCCGGCGATGTCGGAGGTCTTGGAGGCCACTTCCTTGACCATCTGGGCGCCCATGTTCTCGTAGGGATCGTCAAGTTCCACTTCCTTGGCCACGGTCACGCCGTCCTTGGTCACCAGGGGTGAGCCGAACTTCTTCTCCAGCACCACATTGCGGCCCTTGGGTCCCAGGGTTACCTTGACCGCATTGGCTAATTTGTCAACCCCGCGCTTTAAAGCCTCGCGGGCCTTGACGTCGTATTCGATCATCTTGCCATTTGCCATTGGGTTTCTCCTTGTTTATTTAAAATATTTATTGCTTTTGTTAAATCCTAAATACTAATTCCGAATCTCTAAAACAAGCTTAAAACCTCAATAATTAAGTTCCAAACTGTTTAGGAATATGATGCTTTGAATATTTTTATTTGCTTAGGAATTAGCGTTTAGTATTTGATATTTCGGGTTTAGCCGATCACCGCTAGAATATCGTCGGTGTGCATGATCAGGTATTCCACATCGTCGATCTTGACCTCGGTGCCGGAATATTTTCCATACAGCACCTTGTCTCCGGCTTTTAGGTCCATGGCCATGCGGGTGCCGCTGTCGGAGATCTTGCCCGGGCCTGCGGCCACCACTTCGCCCTCCATGGGCTTTTCCTTGACCGTGTCAGGGATTATGATACCGCCCTTTTTGGTCTCTTTGACTTCCGACGGCTTTACCAACACCCGGTCGCCCAACGGCTTGATATTGGATAAGGTAGACATAAGCTTTAAACCCTCCTAAGTACTTAATGGTTGATATTTGATTTTCTGTTATTGCACGGTTACCAATAAAAATATATAACACCTTGCGAGGCAAAGCATTATATATTTGCAAGAGTGACTATGTCAATGCAGATTGTTGCAGTCTATAATTATAATCAATTCCAGCTTAAATTTCAAGCCCTAAATAAGGTTCAGACCGCTTGGGACGCAGATTTACGCAGATGGTATTTTCCTTTTTTATCCACTAAAGCACACTAAAAGTTTACAGGTTAATAATAAATCGTTTTGTGTCACTTCGGCATCGCTCAGTGCATGCTTAGTGTATTTGTGACAAGTATCTGGCCTGATTAGAATCTGTAAACCAGGGAAGCCCGGGTAAACGGCCAGTTCTTGCTGCCGCTGGCAATGTTTCCCCCGGAATAGATCAGCTTGGGGTTAAGCATCAGGTCCATGGTGAATCCCCGAATTTTTAAAGCCAGACCCAGGTTAAGTTCATAGGGCTGGGTAATGGTTTTTTCAATCAGCGTGGTATTGTCAAAAAATTCTTTGGTAGTGTTTTGGGACAATATCTTCTTTTCGGCGCCCAGCCGTACCGTCAGCCAACCAGTTAGATTGGCTTCCATTCCGGCAGTAATGGATGGATAACTGGCCGTTGTTTTATCCTGCCGGGTGTGGCAGACCAGAGAATCGGTTATTTTTGTATTCTGATACCCGTAACCCAGCCCGGCCAACAGGGTCATTCTGTTATCCGGCCGGAACTGCCAACCGCATCCAAGAAACAGACCGGTGCTTTGATTTGTTCCCCCGGCGGTCACCAGGGTATAGTTCTTGGCGTAATCGTAGCCCAGGCCGAAATAATTGAAATTGACCGCCGGCACCAGCACCATTTCTTCAGTCACACTTAAGAACGCCCGGCTGGAAAAAGCCAGATAGCCCAGGCCTTTGGAGTTCACTGATTCGGTGGAATCCAGCAGGGAAAGAGTGTAACTGGTTTCAAAAGACAGCTTGCCGTAACTCAGCCCGGCATCCACCCGAACCGCATCGCTGGGATCGTAACCCAGGCCCATGGTCAGTCCGGTGACCGCGCAGGAAGCCTGGTTTTCCACGTTGGAATAGGAATAACTGCTCTGGCCCAAAGAATGTTCCAGCCTTATCCCGGCGGTCCGGTCGCCGAATTTACGGGCGTACATCAGGTCAAACTCTGAACCCAGTTCCGGGATAAGCGGCAGATTAAGACCCAGGCCGTTATCCTTGATCTTGTCTATCAGGTTTATGTCTATGCCCAGTGTTTCAATGGAAGGATTGATGTAGTTTATCAAATTCTGAGCGGCATCCGAGCGGTAATTGACTGCCAATCCTATGATCCCGAAGGCCTGCTCCCGGTTGGCATAGGTCAAAAGCACCGAGCTTTGACCGGTAATCCGGCTACTGTCCCCGCTCAGGTCTACTATGACCGCCCGGTAATAGAATGGGATCAGCGAAGGCTGGTTGAAAATATCCTGGTCATCCAGCGTAAAAGCTGAAATACCGGGCATGCTCACCTGCCGGGTAGCGGTGGCATGCGCCTGGCCAAATGCGGCCAACCCAGCCAACAGGACTAAAATAGCATTGAATTTGTTCTTCATCTTCCCTCAATATTATTGATGATGAAACCTGTTAAACAATTATTGTATCACAGGAAAGCGGCAAAATCCATAGTATTTTTCGGTTATTGATGACATAAGTCAACCCCAGATAGAAGTAACTAATAAAAGACTATTGTAACACTTTTTTTCTTATTGGAAAAGAATTTGAGGTATTTAACTGCAGCCAAAATGTGAGGCAAGTGGTTTATGGACAATGTGTTACTAATCGTGATTAATTAATGGCACGGCAATTGCTTTCTATTTATTATGTGAACATGAAAAACAAAAACCATTAAATAAAGAGAGCTAAAATGAAAAACCTAACCCTGCTCCTGATCGCCTGCGGATTGATCTTCGCGGCCAGCCCGGTTTCCTTTGATCAAAACAGCGACTCTGTTTACGCTGCCAAAGACATGAGGCCTTATATCCCCAAACCCATTATCATCCCGATTGATGAAAAGGCCCAAACTGATGTTCAGGTCGCAGCCAAAGACATGAGGCCTTATATCCCCAAACCCATTATCATCCCGATCGATGAAAAGGCCAGAGAAGAAGTACAGAGCTTACTGTCATAAAATTAACAGATAAAATTAAGAGGCGGCTTTTAAATAAGCCGCCTCTTTTTATTCAGCCGATCAGTTCTTTTATTTTATCGGATAGCTCCGCCATTTTAAAAGGCTTGGTAATGTAATGGTCGGCTCCGGCCAAAAGCCCGGTTTCAATGTCCTTGCCCGATGTTTTGGCAGTGACCATTATCACTTTGATGCCCATGGTCAGGGGATCATTTTTAACCCTCCGGCAAAGCTCAAACCCATCCAGGCCGGGCATCATCACATCCAGCACCGCCAGCTCGGGCAATAAACTGCGTATCTGGCTTAAAGCGGTCAGTCCGTCCGAGGCCTGAATGACCTCGTAGTGGTCCCGGGCTAAAAGCTCGGAGATCAAGAAAAGTACGTTGCGGTCGTCATCAACCACCAATATTTTTTTTGGTTTCACGGCAATTTTTTCCATGGCCTAATTATACCTTATTTAGATTGTGATTTCAACTGGCATTTTACTGGCAGTCAGTTTCATTCAGTTATCAAATCCCTCTAACGGCTGTCAGAAAATGCTGAATTATACCGGGGCAAGACACAGCAACGACAACCATCCAATTGTCTTAAAAACCAGTTGTTTGTCCGATATTAATGACACTTACCATAAAATATCTCGATCTTTTGATACAGCGTAATGTTATGCATTTCAATGAGATAGTTCCATCAATCTATTTTGGCACGCCTTTTGCTTCTTTATATGGCAGTAACATAATCCATAACTATTTGGAGACCCTGCCATGAAAAATAATATTACTATAACAACAGTAACAACAATAACCACTAATAACCAAAGGAGACTTACCATGAAACGGATTCTTTTCGGATTGACCATCGTGCTGGCCGGATTATTCCTGGCCGTCCCTGTCTGGGCGCAACACAACAGCTTGAATTTTGACGGCGTTAATGACTATATAGCGATACCGCACAACGCCGCACTTTCTTTAACCACCCAGGCAACTTTTGAAACCTGGATAAAAGTTACCAATACATCGCCTATTACCCAATACTTTTGCACCAAAATGACCTATTGTGGCAATCCCGGCGGTTATAAAGTCGGCCTCTGGGGTTCGCAAATGCGGTTGATATGGGGAAACAATGTTTCAAGTTATTTTGATGTCACCTCTACCACCTCCCTGATAACCAACACTTGGTATCATGTTGCAGTAACATATGACGGCACAAACGTAAAATGGTACATCAATGGCAACCTTGATAAAACATCCGCTGCTTCCGCCGTATTAACGCCAACGGCCGATTCTATGCTTATCGGACGCAACAACAGCACTTCAACTTATCAGTTCTTTGGATCACTCGACCGTTTCCGCATTTGGAACTACGCCCGATCCCAGGCCGAGATCCAAGCCAGCATGAACAGCGTGATTACACCCGGCACTTCCGGGTTGGTGGCCCAGTACACCTTTAACCAGGGTGTGGCTGACGGAGACAATTCCGGGATAACAGTATTATATGATTCATCCGGAGCCTACGGCAAATCAAGCCCCATAGACGGAACACTGCGCAATTTCGCCCTTACGGGATCCACCAGCAACTGGGTGGTCTCGGCCGCGCCCTCGGCGGTGGAGCTTTGTTCCTTCACAGCCACCGGGCTTCCAGGCAAAGTGGAGATCGCCTGGAGCACCGCCAGCGAAAGCAACAGCGCCAGCTGGATGGTGGAACGCAGCCTTGCAGCCGATAACGGTTATTCAGTGATGGGCAAACTGCCGGCCTCGGGCAATGCCTCCAGCGGCTCGCAATACAGTTTTGTTGACGGCCAGGCCGAAGCCGGAGTTACCTACTATTACAAGATTGCCGAGCAGGAGCTTGACGGCAAGATCACCTATTACGGCCCGGTGTCTGCTTCGGCCGGGGTATCATTGGGTTCCCTTGAGAACCAGGTTAGCATCAGCCCCAACCCCTGCACACAATTTGCAATGATCAATTATCAGTTAGCTCAGCCGGGGATGGTCAGCGCCAGGATATACAACATGCTGGGACAGCAGGTAAGGACCGTGTTCAGCGGCAGCCGGCAGGCCGGAGCCTACAGCGTGCGCTGGGACGGCAGGAACGCCAAGGGCCAGGCAGTCCCCGCCGGGGTCTATGTGCTGAAATTTTCTGCCGGTGAGCAGATGTTCACCAAAAGGATCACCCTGCTCAAGTAATATTATTTGGCTAACAAAAGCCGCCCCGTTTTTACGACGGGGCGGCTTTTGTTTATGGGCAATCCTGCCTTTCCCGGTCAACTCGCTGAATGAACATATGCCGGAAAGACTATCATTTGGCGTCAAGTATCTCCTTGATCTTGTTTTTAAAATCATCAAGATTCACCGGCTTGGTGATGTAGGCGGCGATGCCCGAAGTGCCTATGATATAGTCGTCCTGCAGGTGTTTGAAAGCCGAGCAGACCACCACCGGAAATTCTTTTTTCAGTTCCCTTATCCTTTGGATCAGCTCCAGGCCGTTCATATCCGGCATTTTAATGTCAAAGACCCCCAGGTCAAAGTCTTCCTTCAGAATCTTCCTTAGGGCTTCGCGGCCGCTGGCCACAACCGTCACCTGGTAACCCTCTTCGCTCAGGACCGCTTCCAGCAGCAGCCGGATGTTGGCTTCGTCATCGGCCACGATGATGCGTTTCATGATGGTGCTCCTTGGTTGTATTTTGAAAGTAGTAAAGTAGGCCGGTAGTAGAGTAGTACCCGCAGGAAAGTACCCCGTAGTCGGATTCATTGCCCTGTGCCCAATGTCTTTGCGAGTGGTCTGCGGGTTTGCATTGCTAAGCAATCTACTTTTTGTTAGACTGCTTCACCTGTCCGGCAATTGTGTTTTATCGCAGTGGCTCGATTGTTAAAAGCAAATCATGTTAATCCGCTTACGCTTCTATGCTGGGCTTCTTCAAGCGCTCTAGCTCCAGCGGAGGCGCTCCTGTCTGCCCCGGTGATTGTGCCCCGGTATATTGTAAAATAAATCCCGTTAATCATGTTAATCCTGTCTTCCCGGTGGTTGTGCCTCCGTCTCTGCCGCTGCCGGAATAACCAGGCTGAATGTAGTCCCTTTGTCTATCTCGCTTTTCACGGTGATCTGTCCGTGATGTTCCTCCACGATCTTCTGGATGATGGCCAGGCCCAGCCCGGTTCCGGCCGACTTGGTGGTAAAGAACGGTTTGAAAATGGTTTCCAGATTCTCCGGGGGTATGCCGCAACCGCTATCCTGTACCATGATCGAAGCCACCGGGCCCAGGTCGCTCTCCAGCCGCTCGGTGGTGATTGTTATGGATCCCGGCTGATCCATGGCGTCAATGGCGTTATTCACCAAGTTCAGCAGTATCCGCTCCAGCCTGACGGCATCGCCCATGACCCTCGGAGTATTTGGCGCAGCCTGTTTTACCAGGGTGACCTCTTTCCGGCTGGCCTGATCCGATTTGGAGGCTATCACCCGGTTCACCAGATCTTCCAGATTGACCTCCAGATTGGCGGCCTTCTTCTGATGGGCAAAATCAAGGATGTCCGAGATCAGGGTGTCTATCCGGAAAGCCTCATGGGTAATGATGTCCACGTATTTGCGCCTGGGATCGGCTTCCTCCACCTTGGTCTGCAGCAGCTGGGCGAACCCGGCAATGGCATTGAGGGGATTGCGTATCTCGTGGGCCATCACCGCCGCCATCTCGCCCAGCACCGCCAGTTTTTCCGAGTGCTTGACCCGTTCCTCCAGGCTTTTGGTCTTGGAAATATCTGAGAAAATAGCGATGGCCCCGTTGGTTCTGGTAGTCTGGGTATGCAGCAATGAAGTGGATACGCCTATCACTTTCTCGTTTTTGTTCTCCAGGGTCAAAACCATCTCTTTTCTGTAAAGGGGCTTGCCGCATTCCATTGTTAATTTTAGCAGATCATCAATGGGCTTAAGTTTTTCGTATTCTTCCAATGATTTGCCTACCACCGCGGCGGAGACCAGCTGGCAGATATTAACGGCTTCTTTATTAAAGGTGGTCACCACCCGGTTTATGTCCACCACTATCACCCCGCTGCTGATGCTGGCCATTATATTTTCATTGTATTCTTTGTAATATTTAAGGTTCTCGTTGACCTTTAAATATTCTTCGGTGGCTTGTTCGATTTCTTTTTGAAGTACGTGCCCGTACTCCTCGGCCTGTTCCTTCTTCTTGCGCTCGGCCGCCACCTGCACCGACCAGAAACTGCTGAACATGGCGATCAGAAAGAAGAACGGGATCCTAAGCCAGAAAGAGGGCTCGGAGAACATGTCCGTCCCGTATTTCTTGTAGACCAGCCAGCCGTACAACAGCGAGGTGACGATGGCCACCGGGAACGACCCGCCCAGGCTTTGGCCCACGCTGGACATGAAGATGCTGAGGAAGTAGATCAAGTAAAAATCGGTGTCTATGCCCTCGGCAAAATACACCACCGCCGAGACGAAGATGATGTCCAGCACGAACAGCACGTAAACGAACCAGCCCTTGTCGAAGTAGCGCTGCGGGATGAATGAGATGGCCAGGTTCAGCACCAGGTATATGAGCGACAGCAGGTAATTGGGACTGCTGAAATCCAGCCCTTTGGGGCTGTAGGCCGCCATGAAGATCACCAGCAGCACCACCAGCCAGCGGATGATCAGCACCGTGCTTTTGTGGTTTAGGGCCAGGCCTTTTAACTGTAGCATACTTGTTGTGACGTTTACTGTTTACTGTTTACTGTTTGCTTGCCCTGAGCTTTTAGGCTGGGCCGTGCTTGCGGCAAGCCTGCCGAACCGTCGAAGAACTGTTTACATTTCACTATTACCACCTTTACAACCTTTACCACGTTTTCCCTCTTACGTTTCACAATTCACATTTCACCCAATGTTCTTTGTTGGCTGCATCGCCTGCTGCACCCTCATCAGCAGTTCCGCGCTGCGGTAAGGTTTTTGGATGAACCCCTGCGCCCCGTCCTGCAGGATAGCCTGGGCGTCTCCGTCCTCGGAAAAGCCCGAAGACAACAGCACTTTAACCTTGGGATTGATCTTCTGCATCTTGGCAAACGCCTCGCGCCCGTCCAGCTTGGGCATCACCATGTCCATGATCACCAGGTCTATGCTGCCGTGATCCCTGGCGTACAGCTCCACCGCCTCCTGGCCGTCGACGCAGGTCTGCACCCGGTAGCCGGCGGTCTTCAGTATCTGGGCGGCGATGGTCCGGATCATGTCCTCGTCATCCACTATCAGGATGCTGCCCGTACCGGCCGCCGGCAATTCCTGAAGCCGGGTAAAGTCCGGCTCCCCGGAATCGGCCAGGTCAGCATACAGCGGAAGGTAAAGTTTGACAGCCGTGCCCCGACCCGGTTCCGAGTATACTTCTACCGAGCCCCCGTGATTTTTGATGCATCCGTAGACCCCGGCCAGGCCCAGCCCGGTGCCCCGGCCCTTTTCCTTGGTGGTAAAGAACGGCTCAAACAAATGGCGTTTGACCTCGTCGGTCATGCCGCTGCCGGTATCCTCCACCGATACCTGCACATAGTGCCCGGGTTCTATCTTGTAGTTGTGCTGCAGGATGTATTCTTTGTCCAGGTTCACCAGGTCGGTGGAGTATATCAATTTGCCGCCCTGGGGCATGGCATCCCGGGCGTTGATCCCCAGGTTCATGAATGCGTTCTCCAGCTGGCTGTGGTCCCCCAGGATCACCGCCGGGTTGGCCCGCAGGTGCTGTTCTATCTTTATCCTCCGGTCTATGGTGTTGCTTAATATTCCCAGGGTTTCGGCAATGACCTTGTGAACATTGACCGGTACCTGCTGGTACTGCCCCTTGCGGGCAAAGGCCAATAGCTGTTTGGTCAGTCCGGCAGCGTGCCCCGAGGCCTTGATGATGTTATCCACGTAGACCTCCAGCTCCTTCTGTCCGTAGATCTTAAGCTGCAGCAGTTCGGCATTGCCCACTATGCCGGCCAGCATGTTGTTGAAGTCGTGGGCCACCCCACCGGCCAGAAAGCCCACCGCCTCCATCTTCTGGGCCTGCAGCAGTTCCTGCTCCATCAGCTTGCGGCCGGTGATGTCGGAGATGATGTGCACCGCGCCGATCAGGTTTTTATTTTCGTCAAATATTGGGTCAGCCGAAAGGTAGAGTGTTTTTCCTTCGTGCTCCAGTTCCATGGTTTCCCGTTGCAGGGACCTTTCCATTTTGGTCAGCAGGCAATTCTCCCGGGGATGCTCTGGGCCGTGGGCCAGTTCGTGGCAGTCACAGCCCAGTACCTCGGCATAAGGCTTGCCCACCATTTTGCTGAAGGCCTGGTTGCACTGCAGTATCCTCCACTGCCGGTCCAGCAGGCAGACCCCGTCGCCGATGGAGTCGAAAGTGGTCTCCCATTTCTTGGCCGCCAGTTTGATCTGCTCCTCGGCCAGCTTGCGTCCGGTGATATCGCGCCCCACAGATTGATATTCCAGGAGGCGGCCTGATTTATCAAAAATTGGCACTTCGCTCCATGCCGTCCATCTTGGCGTACCGTCCGGCGCCAAGGTCCTATGCTCATATTCATTATTAACCGGATGCAGCCTCAATTCGCCGTAAAATTCCTGGAATTGCTTCCGGCTGTCCTCCGGAGTAAGGTCCAGCCAGGATTTCCCAAGCATTTCCTCCGGTTTTTTGCCCATAAAATCACAATAAGCCTGGTTGACATAGGTCAGGCTGGTATCCGGCAGCCAGCGGGTGATCATATCCCGCTGTGTTTCTATCAAGGCGCGGTAGCGTTCTTCGCTTTGTATAAGTTTTTCCTCGGCCAGCTTGCGCTCGGTGATATCCGTCAGCAGACCGTTCAACCCCACTGGCTTCCCGTCTTCCTGCATCAGCCGGCTGGAGGAAGATATCCACCTGGTGTTTCCTTTTTTGGTGGTGATCCGGTATTCGCTGTCGGCTACTCCGTTTTCCAGGCTCTTTTGAAGTTCCCGGGCCAGCAGTGTCCGGTCGTCTTCCTTCACAAATTCTATGAGTTTCCGCCCAATGATCTCATCGGGCCGGTACCCCAGGACAGGTTCGCTGGAAGGGCTGATGTAAACCAGTTTTCCGTAAAGATCCACCGCAAACACCACATCATTGATGTTCTCCACCAGGTCGCGGTATTTTTCCTGGCTTTCCCGGATGGCCTGGTCTGCCCTCTGTTGCTCGGTGATATCCCGGATGTAGGCCCCCACCCCGGTCTTGCCGTTCTGGAGATCCACCGGGAATTTGCGGGCTTCGTAAATGCGATTGCCAATCTGTTCGTGGCTGAGCAGGGTCTGCTTGCTTTCCAGCGCCATCTGGTCCGAAAGCCGGAAGGCCTGGGCGGTCTCATTCGGCAGCAGGTCGTAGTCGGTCTTTCCCAGGATCTGACCGGCCGGCTTGCCAAAGAATTCCTCCTGGGCCCGGTTGACCATCAGATAACGAAGCTGATCGTCCTTTAAAAAAGCGATATCGGTGGCCGAGTCCATGAAGGTACGGTAACGTGTCTCGCTGCCGGCCAACTCCTGCTCCGCCTTTATGCTGAGGATGGCCGCCGCCACGTGCCCGGCCACAAAGTTCAATAGCTCCAGATCATTTTGGGTGTACTCCGCTTTTTCATCGTAACTTTGGACCACCAGTGTTCCGAATGTCCTGTTTTCGGCTTGCAGGGGCACTCCCAACCATTGCTTGGAAGGCTGCCCCACGAACTCGGCCTTTCCCTCCTTTTGCAGTTGGTCGTGGATTTGTTTGTTCACCAACAGCGGTTTTTGGGTGGTTATGATGTGCTCGGTAAGGCCCTTGCCGAACCTGCGCGGTGCGGTGTTATCGTTCTTCTGATCTTTATAATACGGAAAACTTATTATGCCGTTTTTTTCGTCGTAAAGGGCAATGTACAGGTTCTCGGCCGGCATCAGTTTGGCGATGGTCTTGTGTATCTGGATGTAGAGCTGATGCAGATCTCTGCAGCCGATGGCTGCGTCAGATATCTGGTATAAGACCCGTTGCAGGGCCTCGGCCTGCTTAAGCGCGGTGATATTGCGCCCCACCGATTGGAATTCCACGAGCTTGCCAGATTTGTCAAAGATCGGCACTTCACTCCAGGATATCCATTGCCGGGAGCCGTCCGCCGCCGTTGCCTGATGTTCATATTCGTTGATCTCCGGGTTCCGGGCCAGCTCCTGGTAGAATTCTTGAAATTTCACCCGGTCCCCCGCCGGCAGCACCAGCAGCCAGGATCTTCCCAGCATCTCCTCCGGTTTCTTTCCGGTTAAATCGCAATATACCTGGTTGGCATAGGTCAGGGTGGTGTCCGGCAGCCAGCGGATGATCAGGTCCCGCTGGGCCTCCACCAGGGTGCGGTAGCGCTCCTCGCTTTGTCCCAGCTTTTCTGCCGCCAGTTTCTGGTCCTCCAGCACGCTGAGCAGCGCCAGCCGGGACTTTTCGCTGGTCTGCAGGGCAGTATCCACTTGGTTTCGTGCAGCTATTAATTCAAGGTTCTTGCTTTTCAACTCATTCTCGGCTTCCTTCCGTGCGCTGATGTCCCTGAATATGCCCTGGATGACCTTTCGGCCATTAAGCTCAAGCGTGGCTGCGCTGATGCGGACAGGTATATGCCTCCCCTCGCGGTTTATCACCACCGACTCATCGTCGGTGACCAGGCCGGCTGCCACGTGACGGGAGAACTGCCCGGCATAATCTTCGCCTTGAGGATGGAGGGCGGACCGGTTCAGGCCGATTATCTGCTGCTTTGGCAGGCCCAGTATTTTCTCGGCCATTTTGTTGGCATCCAAAATGATCGCGGTCTCGGCGTCAGTGATGAATATGGCATCGCCGGCATTTTCAAACAGAGCGCGGTATTCTTCCTCCTGATGCTTCAGCATATCCTCGGCCTTTTTAAGGGCCCGCCGGTTCTCCGCCCCCTTCATCGCCAGTTCAACCGCCACCGGCAGTCGGTGCAGGTTGTTTTTCATCAGATAATCGTGGGCGCCGGCCTTCATCGCCTCCACCGCCACATCCTCCCCGATCTTTCCCGACACCACTATGAAAGGAAGGTCCTGCCCCTGCTTTTGCAGAAGGCTCAGGGCGTTAAGCCCGCTGAAATGGGGCATGATGTAATCGGAGATGACGGCATCCCATTGCTTCCGGTCAAGCGCTCCAAGCATGGCCTCGGGCGTGTCCACCCTTTCCCACTCCGGCTCATAACCGCCCTGGCGCAGCTGGCGCAATATCAGCTGAGCGTCATCCTCGGAATCCTCAATTATCAGGATGCGAAGCAACTTCGCCATGGCCGTCTCCTTTATCTTCACAGGTCCTGGTTCTTGTTCGGGGACTCGTTCAAAACCAGCCAATACAGCCCCAACTGCTTCACCGCCTCAGCGAATTGGTTGAAATCCACCGGTTTCCTGATATAGCTGTTGCATCCCAGCTGATAGCCGCTCAGCATGTCCGTCTGTTCCTTCGATGAGGTCAGTATCACCACCGGGATCAGTTTGGTCCTGTCATCGGCCCTTAGTTTTTCCAGCACTTCCAGCCCACCGATCTTGGGTAGATTCAGGTCCAGCAGGATCAGGGCGGGTAACAGGCCGGGCTGCCCACCGGCCATGCCGTCCTTTCCAAAAAAATAATCCAGCGCTTCCTGCCCGTCCCTTTTGACGATGATCTCGTTGAGTATGTTGCTTTTTTTGAACGCCCGCATCGTCAGTTCTATGTCGTCGGGATTGTCTTCGACCAGTAATATCCTCAGCATGGAACACCTCCGGCATTATCGGTTATCCGTTCAGGGTGAAATAGAACGTGGCTCCTTTGCCCGCTTGCCCCTCCGCCCTTAATTTGCCTCCGTGCCTCTGTATTATCCGCTGCACCGTGCCCAGCCCGATCCCGGTGCCCGGGAATTCATCCATTGAGTGCAGACGCTGAAAAGGGGTGAACAGCTTGCTGACATAGGCCATATCAAACCCGGCCCCGTTGTCGCGGATGAAATATGTCCTGCTGCCTCCCTCCGCCGTGCAGCCGAACTCGATCGACGCTTCCGGCTGTTTTCCCGTGAACTTCCAGGCGTTGCCCAGCAGGTTTTCCAGGGCTATGCGGATCAGCCGGGGATCGGCCCGGTCCTCCAGCCCCTCAGCTATTATGACCTTGGCAGATCGCCCGGGTTGGCCGTTCTGAAGTTCGGCAATGACCGACCGGGCGATCCGGGTCAGGCTGACATTTTCGATGTTCATCTCGGCCCGGGTGATCCGGGAAAGCTTCAGCATGTCGTCTATCAGTCCGCCCATGCGCTGGGTGGCCGCCCGGATCCTTCTTAAATGATCCTTGCCCTGGGCGTCAAGCTTTTCAGCGCAGTCTTCCAGCAGGGCTTGCCCGAATCCGTCTATGGTCCGGAGCGGCGCCCGCAGGTCGTGGGAGACCGAATAGGAAAAAGCCTCCAGTTCCTTGGTGGCCGCCTCCAGTTCCCTGGTGCGCTCCTGCACCCGCAGTTCCAGGGATTCGTTGATCCGCCGGACCTCTTCTTCGCTTTTTCGCAGCGCCTCCTCAGAGTTCCTGCGTTCGGTGATGTCTTCCAGCGTTTCCAAAGCACCGATGATTTTCCCCTGATGGTCCTTAAGGGTCACTGCCGTGATGAACAGCCATTTGCCGCCATTGCCCAGGGTCGGGAAAAAATCAGTGCACTCATATCCCCCATCCACCAGGTTGGATCTCTTGAACATGCCGGGATACCATTGGGGGAACTGTTCCTCCAGCCCGTCCACCATAAGATCAACCATGCAAGGCCTTTTCTGGCCATAGAAGGCCTTCCAATGCTGGTCAGTACCGATAATGTTTTCGGCCTTTATCCCGCTGTATTTTCCCAGCGCCACGTTCCAGTACAGCACCCGGTGATCCCTGTCAATGAAGAATGTGGGGATGGGCGTACCGCAAACCATCTGCAGCATCTCCTCCCCTGCTAGTTTTTGCACTTCGCTTTGGAGCAAAGCGTTCTCGGCCTTTTTTAGTTTGACGGATAAAAAAGAAACAACTCCAGCTACACCGATGAATATGATGGTCCGGATCACGGCTTGGAGGATCACCGCTTGTTCCCGGACAAAAAAGAGGATAAGCGCAAAGTAAACAAAGGACAGGACCGCCGAATAAGCAAATCCCTTTTTAGCATAATACATGCAGGCTATGATGATTGGGACATAAAAGAGATTCTGGAAGATGATCGTCCAGCCGGATAATAGGCAGTAGATGCTAACAGCAATGACAATGAGAGTTGTTAGGGCAACCGTCCACGCCGGGCCCAAGCCGCCGGATGTTAATTTACCAAACATTTTCATTATTTGTTCATCTCCCGCGCCTGATTTCCTGGTGAAGGTCCATCAGACCGATCATCTGTCGGCCTGTTTATTCCGGTTCTTTCAAAATATACCTTTGATCATAATCTATCCCGTACTCGGCCAGCAAAGTCAGATATTCTTCCATGAATGTTTTCCTGCGATGATGCTCCTGCTGCCGGTCAATGTACCTGATGACCGTGTCCAACTGCGAACGGGCATAGGAGAACGCCCCAAAACCCTTCTGCCATTCAAACCGTCCGGGCGTCAGCACCTGCTGGTTGATGAACCCCGAAGACCCGGATTTTACCTTGCCGATCAGTTCGGAGAGAGATATGTCGGGCTGCATCCCGATCAGCAGGTGAAAGTGGTCGGGCATGTTGTTGATGGCGATGAGTTTTGAACCCAGATTGGTGACCACCCCGGTCATGTATTTCCGGATCTCCTCGCTGTGGACCGGCAGGATCAGGTTCTGCCTTAAGCGGACGGCGAAAACCGCGTGGATGTAGATTTGGGTGTAGGTGTTGGCCATGTATCTTTCTTTCTCTTAGTGTCTTTCATGCCGCGTCTACGACGCTGGGTCCTGCCTGCCCGCTCTGGGATTACAACCATCTCGCATCTATGATGCTCCATGGGTTCCGGTGAAGGTCCATCATAGGGCTTCCATACCGCGGCTACGCCGCTTGGGGCGGTCTATCCGGCTATGGGGTTACAACCATTCCGCATCTATGATGCTCCATGTGCCCGAGCAGTGCCATCGGCGCGCGATGTGTGCAGGCTCGTAGAGCCGATATGTATGTAGCCCCGTAGGGGCGGCATGTTTGTTTCCTCCGTAGCTCCGTTAGGAGCGATATGTATGTTACCCCGTTAGGGGCGGTATGTTTGTTTCCTCCGTAGCTCCGTTAGGAGCGATATGTATGTAGCCCCGTTAGGAGCGATATGTATGTTACCCCGTTAGGGGCGGTATGTTTGTTTCCTCCGTAGCTCCGTTAGGAGCGATATGTATGTAGCCCCTTTAGGGGCGGCATGTTTGTTTCCTCCGTAGCTCCGTTAGGAGCGATATGTATGTAGCCCCGTTAGGGGCGGCATGGCGTATCATCCTCCGTATTTTTGGGGCTGGCCAAGTTTGTCCAGCAGGTCATTGACCTCTTTTTTCAATGCGATCACCCGGTCCTCGCGGTCCAGCATGGTGTTCTGCCAGCGCTGCAGCTCCGACAATTGGTTTACTATCTTTTCCTCGCCCTGCTTGCGGGCCAGGGCCACCCCTATGCTGACCCCTATGCCCTCGAACAAACGAATGCCTTCCGGGGTGAACCGGCCGGGATGGCGGTCGGCCAGGTGCAGCAGGCCGATGGTCTCCGCTCCGGTGCGGATGGGGATCAGGGCCAGCGACAGGAAACCCACGTGGATGCAACGGTTGCGGGGGTTCAGCCTGGGGTCGGCGTCCGGCGGGACATCCAGGAACGGCAGCGAGTTGTTGGTCCAGGCGCTGCCGCCGGGCGTGAACAGGGGGTTATTGGGGTCGGCTTTTCCGCTCACTATCATGCCGCAGGTGCATTCCAGGCTGACGGTGCCGTCCTCGTTCCGGCAAAGCCCGCCGTCGGGGTATTTGCTGGCCAAAGTGTTCTCGGCCTTAAGGAATTCCTCGGAATAACCAAGGGAGGCCACAAAGGGATAGTCTTCGTCCGTTCTCAGGCGCAGGCCCACCGCATCAAATCCGGCCGCCTGCTTTATGATCCCAATCACCTGCTCCACGGTCTGCATGATGGAAAGTTCCATGGTCAGAACTTTAAGCACTTCGGACTGCAGGGCCATCAGCTTTTCATTGCGCTTGCGCTCGGTGATATCCTGGATGACCCCTACGACCCTAAGCGGTCTTCCCTGGTCGTCACGCTGCAATTCGGCTTTTGATGTTATGATCCTTGGCGCCGGGGAATTTTTAGGATGGATCTCAAACTCAAGGTCATATTCTTTATCTTTTTCTATAAGATCAACCAGGGCCTGATGGACCCGTTCCCTTTCCGGGATGCAATTTTCAACCTCGTCCGTGGTAAAATCGTTCTTATCCGGGTCAAAACCGTAAATTCTCTTGGCTTCATCGGATCCCCAGAAGTTTGCCGTTTGGATGTTATACTCCCAGTTTCCCACCCCGCCCATCACTTCTGCTTTTTTATACCGCGCTTCGTTTGTTCGTAATTCAACCTCTGCTTGTTTGCGTTCGGTGATGTCCAGACAAATCCCAAGCATTTGATTCGGCTGACCCTTCTCGTCATAAAATCCTTCCCCCGTTGCATTGATCCAGCGAATATAACCGCCTGGCAATACCACGCGGTAATCACTGTTTAACGGCGTTTTTTCCTTTAATGCCTTTTCAATTCGGCTTTCAGCCAGCTGTGCATCCTCTGGATGAAGCCTCATCCGCCAGGAATCAAACGAAGCAGTGGTTTCGTGCTGGTCAATTTCAAATAGTTTATACATCTCGGGTGACCATTTGATGATACCAGTAAGAACATCCCAGTCCCAGGTGCCTGCCCTGGAAGTTGTAAGTGCTAACTCCAACCGTTTTGATGTTTCTCTCAAAGCATCTTCAGCCTGCTTGCGCTCGGTGATGTCAACTTCCAATCCGTCCCATACTAGATGTCCGTTCAACAGCCGGCGGGGTGATGAAATGAACATAGACCATCTTAATGCCCCGGATGGCATTTTAATGCGCACTTCAGCGCTGAATTGCGACATCTGAGCCAACGCCTTTCTTTCCCGCTCTGCCAACATATTCCGGTCCTCTTCCACCACCTGCCCATAGATGGCCGATGCATCCTTAAGGACTTCTTTTGCAGTCACTCCGTGTAGTTCCTCCACCCCGGCGCTGACATATGTAAATCTTCTTTGCTGGCCGTCCTTCCCGGAATCTATCTGGTAGACCATCCCATTGGGCAGGTTGTCGCTTAGAATGGTCAAGCGGGCTTCAGTCTCTCGCAAAGATTGCTCCGCTTGCTTGCGCTCGGTGATGTCATCGGCGACATTAATGAACCGGATGACTTTGCCGGCCTCATCCTTCAAGGGAAAGGCCTGCTCGTGTATCCACTTTATTTCGCCCTGGCAGATGATCCGGTATTCCAGCTCCGTAAATTCTTCCTTTTCGGCATGCCTTTGAAGCTCGCCGCTGACCCGTTCCAGATCGTCCGGGTGGACAGCCTTTTTCCATCCCATCCGGTCTGAATAAGCGCTCTCCACCGTAAGGCCGAAGATCTTTTCATATGCCGGATTGACATACAGCAGTTTTTTCTCCCTCCAGTCGGTCAGCCAGAATACCATGTCAATGTTTTCGGCCAATTGCCGGAATTTTTGTTCGCTTTCGGCGATTTTGGCCTCGGCCTGTTTTCGCTCGGTAATGTCCTGCCCCAGCGACAGCACCATTTTGAACCGGCCCTTTTCGGTTAGAAAACTGTTGCTCCAGGATATCAGGCGCGTCTCTTTGTTTTTAGTGATCACCGGGTTTTCATATTGGTGCTCAATATATTTATTCTTGAGAATATCGTCCCATACCCCGTATATCTGCTGCCGCTGTTCTTCCGGGATGAATATGTCTATCCAATTCTTGCCCAACACTTCGTCCGCTTTGTAACCGGTAAGTTTTTCGGCATAGCTGTTGAACAACAGTATTTTTGATCTTTCCCCCAGGCCGATCACTATGTTGGGTGCTGATTGTATCAAAGTGTCGGACCATATCTTTTCATTCGTAATTTCCTCCTTGCTCTTTTGCAATTCATCCATTTGGAGTCTCAATTCCTCCTCGGCAGCCGTCAGTTCCTGATTGGAGGCTACCAATTCCTCGTTGCGTTCCTGAATATCCATTTCATACTGCTTGTGCTCGGTAATGTCCCGGACAATTCCCTGCAGATAGTTCTTGCCCTCAATTTCTATGGTCCGGGCGCTGATCTCCACCGGAAAGGTGGAACCGTCTTTCCGTTTATGCATAGTCTCATAAAGCAGGCCTTTTTGAACGGCCAACTGGTTCATTTGTGCTTTAAACAGCGCTCTTTGGTCATCCGCCCTAATCTGATCGGCATTCATACCAATGAATTCTTCCCGGGTATAGCCGTATACTTCCAGCGCCCTTTCGTTTATCTCCCGCACCTTATGGTCGTCATCCAGTAGGAAGATGATGTCATTTGCGTATCTGGTTAGGTAGTCGTAATGCTTTATCAGGGCTTGTTTCTCAAGCTCCATCTGGTACTGTTTTTTATAAAAACTACGGCGATCGGCCTGCCAGAAAAAGGACAGCAAAGCCGCCAACGCAATTACTGTCAGAGCGGTTACAAACATTATATTGCGGGCCTGCCTGTTAAGCGGAGCGTATATTTCTTTCTTATCCATTTTGACCACCATGAACCAGGGCGAATCGGATATGTGCACTATGGCCGCCACCACCGGAACGTCCCGGTAATCTGTCCCTTCCACCAACCCTTCCTTACTCATCACCGCCATTGCCGCAGGCAGAAGGGTATCCGTAATAGGCAGGCGTAGCCTCAGGGCCGTTCCTTTTTGGTGACGCAACTCGTTAAGATAAACAACTTCATTGCCTTCTTTTCTCACCAGCACCGTTTCACCGGACTTGCTTACGGACGGCCACCTTTGGATCAAGGGGTAGAGAAATTTATCGGGGTTTATCCGCAAAATAATGGCTCCGGCGTTAGTTTCGCCGTCATGCAGGGGAGTTATCACATCCAAATGCACCTCCCGGCATTTCTCGCAATAATAAAAATCGCTAAAGATTATCCTGTTTTGCCTTTCGGCCTCCCGGACAAAACTCAGTGTAGCCTGGCTGAGATTCTCGGAGCCGCCCTGGTCTATGAACATTCTGGCTTTACCGGCGGGGTCAACCAGTATTACGTCCTTGTAAGTATCGTAGATCCTGAAAGCATCCAGTCTTTTATAGATATATTCTTTAAGATTTTTATCGCCAGGATTCTGATACCAACGCCTTACGGAGAAAGCGAACTGCTGGCTTCTGGTGATGACAAAGGCATCTCCGTAACGTTCCCTTCTCCATGCGGTTATTTCCTCGCTTTTCAATGAGGCAATAGTATTCAGGTCTTCGTAAATGTGCTGAACCGCTTTTACCCGTTGCTGCTTATAATAAAAATACCCCCCGGCGCTAATGCCAGCCGCCAGCAGCAAAAACACCGCCAGCAGCTTAAAGGGGATCTTTTCCATGATCTGACGCTTGGTCATCTTGGTTCCTCCTTTTGGTTTGCCACAGAGGCTCAGAGACACAGAGGGGTTTATTCTTCTTTGGATTTACTAATCTTCATATCCTGCTTGCGCTACCTGCTACCCCCTACAGCGGAGAGAGGCGATGTTATCGTGCAACAACCTGATAAAAGTAAAAATACTTTGCGACCTTTGCGTCTTCGCGTTAATAATTAAATCCTTAAAATCGGCGGGGATCGTTCGACTGAGCCTGCCGAAGTCTGCGTCCCGAACTGTACCCCTATGCCAGGCTCAGCAGTCTCTCGCATTCCTCCAGGAACTTTCCCATCCTGAACGGCTTCCCCAGGTAGGCGTCGGCCCCGGCCTTCATTATTCTCTGCCGGTTCTCCTCATTGTCGTAACCGGTGATGGCCAGCACCCTGGTGCGGGAATGCTGTTCCTTGATCTGGCGGCAGACCTCAAACCCGTCAATGCCGGGTAGCTTCAGATCCAATATCACCAGATGCGGATCATGCTGTCCCAGCAAACGCCCGGCCTCAAAACCGTCGACTGCAGTGAATACTTTGTATCCCTTTTTGACCGATTTTAAAAAGCCGGTCACTAGTTCCAGAATGGACGGATCGTCATCCACCACCAGTATCTTTATCTCTTCGGGGGTAAGCCCGGCCGGAAAGGGCATGTCATGCAGTTTTAAGAAGGTTTTCAAGTCCCCGGGCAACACCCTCCTATGCCCCCCTGGTGTGCTGAAAGCCTTTAGTTTCCCGCTGTCTACCCAGTTGGCGATGGTAGAGGGATAGACGCCCAGCATCTTGGCGATGGCAAAGGTGGTAAAAGTTTTTTGTTTCATGGCTTTTATGCAAATTAAATTGTGCTTATTTTACTTATTATACTGATTTTACCCATTTTGTCAATAGTTTTCTGTATTTTTGTAAAAAAAGCCCCGCCTGACACTGAGCTGTCAGACGGAGCATAACAAAACGGCATTTTATAATTAGCCCAGCCGTTTACGACTGGGTAATTGGATAAAGAGTCCGCCAAAGACGGATCAAAGGCCGTTAACGGCCTTAAGAAAAAATTATTACCATTCATCATCTACCCAGGCCTGAAGGCCTGGGCTATTCATTACTGCTCTCTCAACTCCCGAACAGCGACACCACCCGGTTCTTGCCCGCCCTTTTGGCCTGGTACAAAGCGTCGTCGGCCCGTTTGATTATATCCTCCCCGCTGTTGTCCTGTTTTGAAGATTGGGTCAGGCCGATGCTGACCGAAGCCGTCTGGTCCTTGCCCTCGATGAATTTTTTCTGCTCCACCGCCGCCCTTATCCTTTGGGCTATGATCATGGCCTGGTCCTCCTTGGTGTCCGAGAAGATCACTATGAATTCGTCCCCACCGTAGCGCACGGCCAGATCGCTGGACCGGATCTCGTCCTTAAGTATCCGGGCCGCCCCGGTCAGCACCTGGTCTCCGCACAGATGCCCCAGGTTGTCATTGATGGGTTTAAAATTGTCTATGTCCATGATCATCAGAGAGAACATCCGGCCATGCCGCTTGAACAGCGCTACCTCCCGGTCCATCACCGTATCCAGGTAATGGCGGTTGTAAAGCCCGGTCAGGGGGTCGGTGATGGATTGCTGAAAGGTCTCGTCCAAACTGTATTTCAGCTCCTGCTGGGCCATGTGCTTTCTGATGTTGGCCTTCACCCGGGCCAGCAGTTCCAGGGAATTGACCGGTTTTACCAGGTAATCATCCACCCCCATGTAAAAGCTCTTGACCTTGGTCTTAAGGTCGCCCAGGGCGGTGATGATGATCACCGGAACGTCCTTGGTAACGGTGTCCTCTTTCAACTGCTTCAGCAGGTCCAGCCCGCTGATCCCCGGCAGCATCAGGTCCAGCAGGATCAGGTCGGGGATGGCGGCCTGCAGGTACTTCTGGGCCTCCTCGCCGTCGGGAGCAATGTCCACTATGTAGCCCCCGGTGCCCAGTATTGTCTTGCAGATGTTGGTGATCCGCTCGTCGTCCTCCACTATCAGAATGTGGCTGCGGTATGAGGAAAGCACCTTTTTGATGTGAACCGGCATCGGCTGGCGTCCGCTGATCTCCTTAAGCTGATCCTGAAGCTTTTTCAGTTTTATCAGGGAATGCACCCGGGCCAGCATCTCCTGCAGGTTGAAGGGCTTGGTCAAAAAGTCGTCGGCTCCGCTCTCCAGACCCTGAACCTTGTCCTCCACGCTGCCCAGTCCGGTCACCAGCACTATGGGTATGCCTTCGGTGGCCGGGTTGGCTTTAAGCTTTTCGGTCACCTGGTAACCGTTCAGCTCCGGCATCATCACATCCAGCAGAATGACGTCGGGCAGGAAGCTGAGGGCCTTTTCCACCGCCTGGGCGCCGTTTACTGCCGATTCTATCTCGTAACCCTGGTCGCTTAAGGCTGCGATGAAGAAGTTGACTATGGTGGGCTCGTCGTCGGCCACCAGCACTTTGGGCTTTGGATCCTGGTTCATGGCATCCCCTTTTGTGGTTAGTGTCTTTAGTTAGTTTAACCTCAACCCCTTCCCCCTTCTCTTTATAAGAGAAGGGGCAGGGGATGAGTTCGTAGTATTTACCCCGAATTATTATCCGCTGGCTGAGCTGTTAGGCTGAGCATGCCGAAGCCCTGTCGAAGTCAGCGCTGTCTTTACCGCCGTCAACAGCTCCATCACCTGCACCGGCTTTGACAGATACTGGCTGATCCCCAAGCTAGCCGCCCGCACCCGGTCGGCCGCCTCGACCACTCCGCTGATGAAGATAATGGGGATATCCCTGGTGGCAGGGTTGCCTCTTACCGCTTCGGCCAGCTCAAACCCGTCCATGCCCGGCAGTATGGCGTCGGTGATCAACAGGTCGGGAAATACCTGATGCACCTTGTCCAGAGCCTCTCTCCCGTTTTCAGAAGTTACAATTTGGTAACCGGCTTCCTCTAAAATGGACTGGTAAACCCAGTTAAGGTTAGAGTCGTCCTCGGCCACCAATATTTTGCAGGTGTTTGCCATGGTACTGGCTCCTTATGTTTGTTTTTAAGCAATTCTGCCAGGTCATCCGACCTCTTCTCCCTCGGTCTTGTTCTTTTTGTCCTTAAAGTAATCGGGGTACAAATTATGGGCGCACTCGTCGCACAAACCGTGGCTAAAGTCGGCCTCGCTGTGATCGGCCACATATTCCTCCACCTGCTGCCAGTAGCCCCCGTCGTTGCGGATCTTCTTGCAGGAAGCGCAGATCGGGATCAGCCCCTTCAGCTGCTTAATGTTGGCCAGGGCCGCCTTAAGCTCGGTGATCATGGCCTCCCGCTCGACCTCGGCCTGCTTGCGTTCAGTGATCTCCCTAAAGAACCCCACGATGGCGGGACGGCCCTGGTACTGCACCGGACTGCCGGTCACTTCTATCGGTATCTCCACCCCGTATTTGGAGACCAGGGATATTTCGTAAATGCCCGGTATATCTTCGCTATGCAGTCTGGCTTGGGCCCTCTTCTGAGATTCATCCCGGAATCTTGGGTGGACCAGGTCCAGCCAGGAGATCCTTTTAAGCTCATCCTGGGAATAGCCGGTTATCCTGACCGCTTCCTGGTTGGCCACCAGGCAGGCCACCTGTATGCTGCCCGAATTTTGCAGCATCACAATGGCCTCGCCCGCCCGCCCGGCCGATTCCACCAGGGCCCGGTTCTGGATCTCGGAGGCTCTCAGTTCATCCTCCATCATCTTACGCTCGGTAATGTCCTCTTTCACCGCCAGGTATTTGACTATCTTCCCTCCGGCGTCCTTGATGCCGGAGATGGTGGCCTGTTCCCAGTAAAGGCTGCCGTCTTTGCGCTTGTTATGGAACTGGCCCCGCCATTCGTTTCCTGCTGTTATCGTCTCCCATAATCTCCTATATTCTTCGGACGGAAGTTCGCCAGACTTTAATATCCTGGGATTCTGTCCGATGGCCTCGGCGCGGGCATAGCCGGTGGTCTTTTCAAAAGCGGGGTTGGTGTATTCAATATTGCCTTCCAGGTCTGTGATCACGATCACGCTGGGGCTCTGTTCCACTGCCGTTGATAATTTACGCAGATCGGAAACTAATTTGATTCTTTCTTCCTCGTCGTTCTTCCGGGCAATGGCCTGGGCGATGTTATCCGAGACAAAGTTCAACATGGACAGATCTTCAGCCCCGAACCGGATATCTTCCTGATACGATTGAACCACCAGCACGCCCAGCATCCTGTTGCCGGCTTTCAGCGGAACTCCGGCCCAGTCTATGGACGGCGTGCCCACCATGGACACCTTGCCCTGTTCTATCAACAGATTCAGGACCATCGGCGAAGCCAGCAGAGGCGTTCCGGACCTCAGCACATACTCGGTCAGTCCGTTGGCCAGTTTGCGCGGCTGCGGGGCTGGATCCGCTTCATCCACAAAGTAGGGGAAGCTTAGCATGTCTTCTTTTTCGTGGTAAAGCGCTATGTAGATATTTTTAGCCGATATCAGTTCGGCCACCGTTCTATGTATCTCGCCGAAAAGCGTTTCAATGTTATTGGAGCTTATGGCTGCCTCGGATATGTGATATATTGCGGCCTGCAGTTTTTCTGATTTTTTCCGTTCAGTAATGTCCATCATTACGCCTACAATTCCTTTGGGGTTCCCCATGTCGTCTTTGAATATTGATTTGTTAAATTGCATTTCCCGCAATCCCTGCTTAGCGCTTTTTACCGGATATTCGTACATCTGGATACCGCCATTTTCCAGCAATTCCCTGTCCTTTTTATGATATTGCACAGCTTTATCCGGCGGGGTCAGTTCAAAGACCGTTTTCCCGGCAATTTGATCTTCCGGGACCCCCAATAGTTCTTCAAACGCCTTGTTACAGCCCAAATATTTCCCTTCAGTGTCCTTATAAAATACCGGGGTCAATATTGTATCAACAAGTGTTTTAAAGAATAGTGCCTGTTCTTTGATCACTTTCTCTTGTTTTTTCCGCTCTGTAATGTCCTGAAATAGACCCATTGTTCCAAGGAATTTTCCTGTTGAATCAGTCTGGGGTAGGGCCGATACATATATGATTTTCTTTTCGCCCGTCTCGACTTGTATTTCCAGTTCGTAGTTCCCTCTTTTGCCATCTTTTCTTTGCCGGGTTTGTTCAGCTACTTGTTGAGCACTTTCCGGAGTTAAAAATTCTTTGAGCGACCGGCCCACCAGCATACCTTCTCCTAAACCAAAGATATTATTCGCCGCCGAATTAGCAAAAACAAACTCCTCAGTTCCATTAGTTACCCCTATCCCCTCGCTTTGGTTTTCAACCAGATTCCGGAATTTCTCCTCACTCGCCCGTAACGTTTCCTCCGCGCGTTTTCGCTCGGTCATGTCTCTGAAATACCAGACCCGGCCGTAATACTTTCCATTAGATCCAGCCATAGGCGCCGAGTAACGATCAAAAGTGCGTCCATCATTCAGGATAATTTCATCCTGGCTTTTTTCCTCTTTATGGGCATAAAGATACTGTACCCGCTGGAGAAAAGCCTGGGGATCGGCCTGTTTGCCGGTGACGAACTCTAATAACGGGGCATCATCCTTATTACCGATTATTTCCGGAGGAACATCGAACATTTCGGTAAATCTTCCATTATAAGATACTATTTCATCGTTCTCCCCCACTATCAGGATTCCTTCTATCGAGGCCTCCTGCTGGGTGGATAAAAGTACATTTTTGTATTGCAGTGCCTTGTCTGCAATATCTTTCTGGATGGCCAGGGAGATGGCGCGGCTCAATCCCTCAAGAATTTTGTCCATATCCGGAGATATCGTAAATCCGGCAAACAACGCAAATACCCCAAGCACATCGCCATCCGGAGGTTTCAGCTGATATCCGGCAAATGACACCAATCCCAGACCTTTGGCCCACTCATTGTTATGGACTCTGGGGTCATGGGCCACATCATTAGTGAGAAATTTTTTATCTTCCCCGGAAGCGATACGCCCTATTTTGTAGACGCCAAACGGAACGCGGCGGTGCCCTTTACCGTTAATATGAGTATACCTGCCGGAACTTGCTTTCAAGTGCAGGCATTTGTCACGATACTTGCATATATGCGATTCATCAACGGACTCAGCATGCATACAGTCCCCATTGCACATATCTCCTTTTTCGATTAGCCAGATCCGGCAAAAATCTGCGCCGAATGTTTCAACGATTCCATCTGTAACGATTTTCATTTTCTGTTCAAGCGAGACAGGAGCAAGAACAGCCTCCAATATTCCATTCACGCCCGTTTGCCATAAGCGGATCTTCTCCCGCTCTTCTTCAATCCGTTTATGTTCCGATATATCCACGAAACTTTCCACCAGCACCTTTCTCCCGGCCAGTTCCTCCTCCACCACGGTTTTTAGTATGGGTATCTTTTCCCCTGCCACCGTCAAGAGGCATTTTTCGGAATTGTCAACCGTTTGTCCCAGGTCGGTAATGGGGCAGGAGCCGGCCTGGGCCGGGCAGATGAACTTGTGGCAGGGATGGTCCATGATCTCGTCCTGCGGCGCACCGATCATCTTGGCCGCCATCTGGTTTACATAAGCAATGCTGTGCGTCTCCCGGTCTATCACCACGATGCCGGCCTGGATGGAGTTGAATATCACATCCATCCTTTCCTGGTTTTCCCAGTTCACCCGTTCTATCTTCTTGCGCTCGGTGATATCCTCAAATACGGTGGCAAACTCTCCATGAGCGGGGCTGTAGGCTGTTACATTGTACCATTTCCCAAATGCTTTGGAATATTGTTCAAATTGTATTTTTTCGTCATTAAGGGCCACCCGGCCGTAAGTGCCGATCCAGTCAAAATCATCGTTTTTTAATTCCGGGATAACTTCAGAAACGCGTTTAAATAGCACGTCTTTCCGGTTCAGGCCGGTCATTTTTTCGAAGGCGTTATTGACTTCCAAATATTCATAATCAACCGGGCGGTGGTTTTCGTCCACAATGATCTTGTGCCAGGCGAAACCGTTTAGCATGCTGCTGAACAAACTGCTGTATTTTGCCTCACTTATTTCTTTTTCCAGTTGTAACTTTTTCCTGGCAGTGATATCGCGATTGTTGCCGCGAATACCCAGATGCTCGCCATTTGATCCGGTTACCGGCTGGCAGGCATGGCTTATCCAGCGCACCGAACCGTCGGCATGATTGATCCGGAATTCCACTTCGTGCAAGCCGTGTTCCGATTCGGCTTCTTTGCGGTGCTGGTCATAGAGCGGCATATCCTCAGGGTAAATGATGCTGTCCAGAAAATCCGGGTCTTGGCTGAACTTTTCCGGGGAATACCCGGTAACACGAAGAGCGGAAGGCGAAGTAAATATAAACTTATGGTCCGGGCCGGTCCAAAACTCCCAGTCGTAGGTATTTTCGGCTATTATTTTAAATTTATCCTCGGCAACTTTAAGGGTCTCCTCGGCTTTTTTCCGGCGCTGCGCCATCTTTTGTCCAATGAACCCAAAAGTAATGAACATCAAGGCCACAAAACTGCGGTAATATATCTCCAAAGGCTGGGGTGACAATAAATGCGTTTTTATCGTTCCCTCTTTAAATATATAAACATCCACGATAACGTCGAAGATGCTGAACAAGAAGGCAAAACCCAGGCTGGGCACAACCAAGTGGGTTTTTATTATTTTAATAAATTGTTTCATAATTACCTGCCGCTATTTATCGTTCTTGTGCCAGCGCTTATGTCCGTCTTTTCCTTTGCCGCCGCTGAATTCGGGATACAGTTTGCCCAGGCAGTCTTCACAGATGCCAAAAGTAAAATCGGCTTCGGTATGCTCCGAAACATATTCCTCCACCTGCTGCCAAAAACCCTCGTCGTTGCGGATCTTTTTGCAGTTAGCGCAGATGGGGATCAGCCCCCTCAGGGTCTTGATCTTGCCCAGGGCCGTCTGCAGTTCTTTAAGCAGGCTGTTGCGGGCCTGCTCCTGCTGGTGGCGCTGGGTCACATCCCGGGCCACGCTTAACACGATTGTCTTTCCCTCCATGTTCATCAGGCTGGCATGGACCTCGGTAAACAATTCGGATTGGTCCTCCCGCCGGCCCGTCATTTCAAAGGTCAAACTTCCTTTCTGCTCAAGCTCTTTCAACTTTTCCATCAGAACCCCGCTGTTTTTGGCTTCGGACATCAGTCCCCTCAGTTCACTGCGGCTGGAGTTGGCAGAAGATCCCTTTTTGACTCCCCCCATCCTGCCGGCGGCGGCGTTGGCGTAAATAAAATTGCCGTTCAAGTCGTGGGCCACCACCGCATCGTTAACCTCATCCAGCAGACGAGCCTTAAGCTCAGTGTCCGTCTTCAGCTGCTTTTGTTTCACCAGCATACTTTGGGCCAGGTACCCAAAGACAACAAATAACGACCCCACCAAAAGCCGGAAATATACCTCCATCGGTTCTGGTGCCAGTAACTGGCCGATCATGGTGCCCTCGTTAAAGAACAAAGCGTCTATCATTATGTCCACCAGCCAAAACCCCGCGGCAAACATTACGCCGATGGCTGTCAGATGTTCAAAGACAAATGATAAATTTATTTTATTTTTAGAGTTCATGATATTCTCTCCCGGACCGTTTTAGGGATCCGTAATTAATTGTATTTTTCCGAATAGACCTTCGATGCTTTTCAAATGACGCAAGCGGTTAAAACCCAGACGTATATTGTGATCCGTAGATTATTGATTTATTGATATTTTAGTGTATTTCGTGGGGAAAAGTTCTGATCCACTGTAAACTATTCCGCTTCGTTCCGTTCGGCATGAATTCTATATATTTCCTCAAAGGCCTGGTGCCTTTTTCTGAACACTTCAATTATGCCTGGATCAAAATGCCCGGGACGGGAACGGTCATCGCCCTCGGTCAGTATGCTTAAGGCCTGCTTATGATCCATCTCCGGCTTATAGGTCCGCAGGCTGCGGATGGCGTCGTACTGGTCCACCACGCTGGCAATGCGCCCGGCCAAAGGTATTTTTTCCCCGGCCATGCTTTGGGGATAACCGCTGCCGTCCCAACGCTCGTGGTGGGTCAGGGCTATCTGCTGGGCCAGATCAAGGATCTCGGACTGTGATCCTGTTAGTATCCGGCTGCCGATGGTGGTATGCTCCTTCATCACCGCCCATTCTTCAGTGGTCAGGGGTCCGGGTTTTAGCAGGATGGAATCGGGAATCCCCACTTTGCCTATGTCGTGCATGGGCATGGCGTAGTACATTGTCTCGGCAAAGTCCTTATCCAACCCCAGTTCCAATGCCAGGGTCTTGGCGTAGTGGCTGGTGCGGCGGATGTGGTTGCCGGTATGCCCGTCCTTGTACTCGGCCGCCAGGGTCAGCCGGAATATGGTGTCTATGTATCCGTCCTTGATCTTGTCAAAGGCCTGATCCCTCTGCAACAGTGCATTCTCCAGTTTTACGGTCCGCTCCTTCACCTGCTGTTCCAGGGTCAGGCTGTAGTTCTTCAAAAAATCGTGGTATTCCTTGATGTTCAGGTTGTTCTTTATCCTCAGCGACAGCTCCTGCACATCCACCGGCTTGGTGATGAAATCGTTGGCCCCGCAGGCTATTCCCTTAAGTTTGTCCTCCCGCGAACTGGCCGCCGTCACCATGATGATCGGAATGTAGGAGGTGGCGGGATCGCTTTTCAGTTTCCGGGTGGCCTCAAACCCATCCATTTCAGGCATTATTACATCCATCATTACCAGGTCCGGATTCTGGGATAAAGCCAGATCCACCGCCTGCCGTCCGTTCAGCGCAGTCAGACAGTCGTACCCCATTTTGCGGCAAAGCATCTTGAGGAGATTCAGATTGGTTTCTTCGTCATCCACCAATAATATTTTGGGTAGTTCGCTCATTTTTCCCATACCTGCTGTTTAATCACCGGCCAATAATGTCTCTTTTTTAGTCTTTTCGGCATCTGCGGCCAATAATTATTTTCCTGTTATCCTTAAAAATGGAGGTGTAACCAGGTCAGGGTTCCCCGATCAGTTTCTTCACTTTGGCCAGCAGCTGTCCCTTGTCAAAAGGCTTGGACATGTATTCGTCGGCCTCGGTGTGGTAGCGTTTCAGCGGCTCCAGTACGCTTTCCTTGACGGTCATCAGCATGTATTTTACCCCGTCCAAACTGCGGCGGTCACGCACCCATTCCAAAAGCTGCAGCCCGTCCATATTGGGCATCACCAGGTCGGCTATCACCAGGTCCGGTTTCTGGTCTTCTATCAGTTTAAGCGCCTGGCTTCCGTCGCTGGCCCACAGCACCTGGTACCCTTGGCGATTCAAAAGAAGGGCGGCCGTTTCGGCCAGCACCGCTTCGTCGTCCACTATCAGAACTTTTTTCATGGTCACTCCCTGTTCTTTGGGGCGTAGGACTTGGAGCTGATGCCGTATTCCCTCAGTTTCAGCTGCAGGTTCTGGCGGGCGATCTCGGCCATCTCGGCCGCCCGGGTAACATTGCCCCCGGTAAGTTTAAGCAGGCCCATGATGTAGCGTTTTTCATATTCGTCCCGGGCCTGGCGCAGTGGCTTGTCTATCATCAGCGATACTTCCTCGGTGCGGGTACCCGTCCGGCGCTGGGGAAAGTCCTCCAACCCGATCATTTTCCCGGTGCACAACGCCACTCCATGCTCCACAGCGTTCTCAAGTTCCCTCACATTACCAGGCCAGTCGTGCCGCAACAGATGATCAGCGGCCTCCGGAGTAAACCCTTCTATGATTTTTTCCTGTTCGGTGCTGTATTTCTTTAAAAAATGATGAGCCAGAAGCATTACGTCATCGCGCCGGTCCCGCAAAGGCGGCAGTTTTATCTGGATGACATTCAGCCGGTAGAACAAATCCTCCCGAAAAAGTCCTTTCTTGACAGCCTCCTCCAGGTTCTGGTTGGCGGCGGCTATCACCCGCACATCCACCTCGGTGGGAACGGTGCTGCCCAGGGGATAATACACGCCTTCCTGCAGCGCCCGCAGCAGTTTGACCTGCAGGGACATCGGCATGGTGCCTATCTCGTCCAGAAAGATGGTACCCTTATCGGCGGTCTTGAACAGACCTTCCTTACTGCCGTTGGCTCCGGTAAAAGCGCCCTTGGCGTAGCCAAACAATTCCGATTCCAACAGGGTCTCGGGGATCCCCCCGCAGTTGATAGGCACGAACTTGGCACTCTTGCGTTTGCTGTTGAAGTGCACCGCCCGGGCCGCCAGCTCCTTGCCGGTGCCGGATTCACCCAGTATCAGCACCGTGGTCTTGGTCTCGGCTATCTTGCGGATGGTGCCAAACACCGCCATCATTGGCCGGCTCTTGGCCACTATGTTCTCAAATCCGTAACGTTCGTTCAGGGTCTGCTGCAGGTATTTGTTCTCGGCCAGCAGGTTCTTCCTTTCCGCCGCCTGGGCTACGGATAAAAGCACTTGGTCGGCGTGGAGCGGCTTTTGCAGATAATCGTACACCCCGGCCTTGACGGCCTTGACCGCATCCTCTATGCTGGCATGTCCGGTGATCACTATCACCGGTATATCGGGATCGATCTCTTTAATTTTGGGGATCACATCCAGACCCCAGGCGTCGGGGAGGCGCATATCCAGCAGCACCAGGTCCGGCTGCACTTCGGATACGGCCTTAAGTCCTGCTTCGGCGCTGTTGGCCGAGCTGGTCTGATATCCGGCGCTTCCCAGTATCTGCAGCAGGATCAGACAGATGCTCTGATCATCGTCTATGATCAGCACTTTGTATGATGGTTTCTGGCTCATGGTTGTATCTTTCGGCTGGCTATTGATTGTTGAATTTTACCGAGAACAACAGCGTCTCCGGTTGGCCGGCACTCAGTTTGAATTCGGCCCCGTTTTCCTGGAACAGGTGCCGGGCCAACTGTGGTCCCAGATCATCCGCATTGGGCCCCAGAGGAAGCTCGGGGTTCATTATCCTGATCTGCTGTCCGGAATCCATGGCAGGGCCCTGATCGTGGAAGTTCAAAACCACGCTTTGCCCCTCCAGCATAACCTCGATCGACATCTTGCCGCCCTGGGGCATTCTTTTGGCCGACCAGACCATAAGATAGACCAGTCCCTGCATCACCAAACTGGCCCGGCAGGTGATCCAAGGTTCCTGAGGCGGCTCGGAGATCTCCACTTTTACCTGGTGCCGGGTGATAAAATAATTGACCAGGCTTACCGCCTGCCTGGCCACCTGCGAGACCTTGACGGGCGTTTTTTCGGAATTGCCGTTTTGGTAATAGACCAGCAGATTATCCAGCAGGGCATTCAGCTTTTCCGAAGATTTGTAAATGCTCCTTAAGGTTTCCTTCTGGGGATCGCCCTCGGCCAGGCTCATGTCAAAGAATTCCATTCCCAGAGTTATGGCCGAGATCGGATTCTTCATCTCATGGACGAATGATGTCGCGATCTCGGAAAATACGGCATACTTGAATGTCTTCAGTATTCCGCCCTGTAGGTTATCCATTTTAATTCTCCGTTCATATTATGGGTTAACATAGGTTACCACCGGATTTGGAAAAAGTCAATAGAATAGCCAAGGAAATTTTTCACCAGTGTCATAATTTTATAATGCATAAGACATGCCAAACTATAAATATTCTTGTAAATCATTAATATTCAATGAAATAGAATTATTGTCTTTTTTTATTGACATTTGCAAATTATATAATTATTGCGACTAATGTCGTATATACAAGACATTTAAGACAAATGCTTAAATATTCTCTATCTCTGTAATGTGTTGCAATACTGTGTGTTACAAAATCATTTTTCTTTGGCATATTAGATGCTTCCTTGTTAGTTTAAGGAAGTATGAAAAACAAAATCTACATAATAATTGCCTTAACCGGATTATTGACTAGTTCCGGTTTGGCCCAAACGCTAGCCCGGCCCGGATCAAATTCCGCTTCAGACCAGGTAAATATCAGCGTTATTATCCCGAAAATCTCACGAGTAGAGCTTTGTGAATCAAAGAACATCATTGAAGTATCAAATAGTGATGTAGCTCGCGGCTATGTCACTTTACCTAAAGCCCTGTCCTTAAAGGTCTGGTGCAATAGCACCGGAGGGGCATTGGTGGAAACTGAATTAAATGGCGGCATCTATAATCAGGATGGCCAAACATTTCCCGGTGAAATGCTGATGTTTCAGTTGTCTGGCCAGGAAAATTTCCAGCCTTTCAACGGCCAGGCCCAAACTTTATACCAAAGCGAAGACATTCAACGGGGCAGCCTTTTAGCGGTTGATCTGCGGCTGAAGCTATCAAAAGAAATGGCCCCCGGTAAATATTACTTCCAAGCCATGTTCACGGTCTCTTCTATTTAGTCATTACCATACTTTATTCTGTCCGCCGGATCTTTTGTTATTCCCCTGAAAGCCGTTTTTTTAAACGGCTTTTTCATTGCCGGTTGCGATACAACTTACGTCTTGGCTAATCCTTGAATTCTTATTAAGTGACATACCGCCGGGTAAAGTAAATATCTTATGACAATAGCAATGTTTTTAGTCCGAATTTGGGGATTTGGTAAAAGCCCGCCACGAAAACCACATGCCGCAAATAGCAGTGTTTGCATAGCTTTGCAGATGTTGTTCTTTTATTGTTTCCCTTGGCACGATGCTTGCGTATTTATTATGACATAACCAAAACCAAAGGGTACCCAAATGAAATACCTGAATTCAGCGTTATTAACAGTTATAATGGCCTTCGGATTTTTCACGGCCTCCGATGCGGCCGTAATCAGCTTCACCCAGACCACTATGGTGTCAGATTTATCCAGCGACCCGGTAACCATCGGCAAGTCTTCTTACCACCGGCTCGCTGTCAAAGGCAGCTTTCCGTTGGAAGCCCAACCCGGAAGCCCTTTGCTGCCGGTAAAATTAGTCAACATCCTTGTCCCCTTCAACGCCTCGGTAGGGGGATTGAAAATGTCCGGATCTTCATCCGAAAACCTGCCCGGGAGCTTCAATCCTTTTCCGGTTCAAAAGCCGGTCCCGATGAACGGCCAGGCGGCCCCGGACTTTGTAGCGGCGGATCCTGCCTTTTACCAGGCTAAAGGCGACTACCCCGGCCAGTTAGCCAGGATCAAAGGCGTATCGGCCTGGGGTGAGCACCAGGTGGTAACGGTTGAGGTCATGCCCCTGCAGTATAATCCTTCCAAAGCACAGCTTACCCTTTACAACTCGATATCATTTGAAATTGAATATGCTTTAAAAGCCGGTTCGGCCAGCCCGGTAAAAAGACGCAGCCCTATGGCCCAAAGCCTGGTGATGAACCAGCTGCAGACGGCCATTGCCAATAAAAATGATATTGTCCGCCTGATCATGTGCGCGAAGATCACGGTGGATCAGACTTCCGCCAAATCCCCGGCCACCGAATCCCCTTCTCTTGAAGGCAGGCCGGTGGACTATGTGATAATAACTTCGGAAGAATTGGCGCCCCAGTTCCAAAGGCTGGCTGACTGGAAGACCCAAAAAGGCATTAACACCATAATCAAAACCACCCGCTGGATAGAGAGCAATTACCGGGGAGCGGATATCCAGGAAAAGATCCGCCATTTCATCCAGGACGCCTGGGTCAACTGGGGAACGGTGCTGGTATTATTGGGGGGAGACACTCCGGTGATACCGGCCCGTTATGTCCCCTGGAGAAGCTGGCCGCAGTATATTCCGGACCTGCGGATTCCCACCGATCTCTATTATTCCGATATAGTGGATACTTCCTGCACCGGAGACATCCAGAGTTACAATTTTGATCCCAATCGCGACGGCCAATACGGTGATGTATTGGGCGGCGAAGTCCTTGACATGCAACCCGACCTGCTGTTAGGCCGGGCTCCGGTAAGCACAACGGCCCAAGCCCAAACCTTTGTGGACAAGGTTTTAGCTTACGAAAGAAATCCCCCGCCGGGTTTCGGATCCAGTTTTTTGATGGTTTCCGAAGGCAGTTATGCCTGGAGTTCGGAATCAGTAAACAATTTCCCCCTTAAAACAGACGCCCCCTGGATAGATTCCTACGAACTTTACCGCCCGGCGGTTGACTCGGCTTGCTTTCAATGGGCCGGTGACAAGAACCTTGACGCCGGATCGGCCATGGTCGAACTGAATAAGGGATATAACATAGTATACCACTTTGATCACGGCGGCATCTATCAGCTGGGAACCGGCGCCACCACCGGCGGCGGCTGGCTGTATCGGTCCGATGCCGGCCGGCTGGCAAACAACGGACGGCCTTCGGTGGTGATCACCCCGGCCTGCGATCCCAATGCCTTTGACCACGACTGCTTTGCCAAGCATTTGCTCAATAATCCCAATGGCGGGGCCGTGGCCTTCATCGGCAATTCCAGGGTGGGTTGGGGGTACCAGGGATATTTGTACCAGGCTATGTTCACAGGGATTTATTATTACCGCCAGCAGATGCTGGGCCAGGCCTTTTCCGTCTTGCAGCACATCCGTGACTCCTATTCGCAATTCTCGATCAATTTGATGGGCGATCCCTCCATGCTGCTTTGGACCGGAGAACCTCAGAAAGTTTGCGTCAATCATCCCGGACAATTGACCGTCAGCGATTCCCTGATCAAGGTCGACATTTCCGGCCCGGCCGCTGGAGGAACGGTTGAACTGGCGGTTTACAAACAAAATGAAGCTTTAAAAGTCATCCAGGTAACGATACCTTCCTCTGTTAGTCTGCCGATATCGCTGTTGACCGAAGGCCCGCTTTTGTTAACCGTCACCGGGACCAACGTTATCCCGAGCCAGACTTCCTGCCAGATCGTTCCATCCGGGGCCGCCCATCCCTTTGTAAGCAGTTATACCGTTCGCGATGACGGGCGAACGATTGGCGACAAAAGCAATGGGAACTGCGATCGGGTAATGAACCCCGGCGAAACCATTGCCTTGTATCCTTCCCTAACCAATAACGGCCTGTCCCCCTTGGAAAATGCCTTTGTGATCCTGCGATCGGCAGACCCTCAGGTAAAAATAACCGACTCCATCATCAGCCTGCCGGTTTTGGAGCCGGGCCAGACCCTGGTGTGTGATACGCTTATGGGACCCCGGTTTTTGCTGACTGTTTCGCCGCGGATAAAATCAGACCGGACGCTGGGACTGACCGCTGTTTTCATTGCCAAAGCCGATCTGGCGGTATCAAACAATAAAACCGAAAAGATCATAGTGTCCCAGGAAATTAAAACCGGCATTCAGGCCGATTCACTGGTAATATCTTCCTATGTATTGTCCCCGGCAGCCAGTCTTAATGCCGCCAAAAGGGAAACCTTTGTTACTTTGGATTCTGTGGTCATTGCCAACCTGGGAACCGGCCAGGCCCGGGGAATCACCCTCACTGCCACAGCAGTTGCCGGCGGACAGACCGGGCCCAGGCCTGAGATGCTCCGGTTTGGAAGCATCCCGGCCGGTGGTTCTTCAACCCATAGGAGGCTGGCGCTAAAACCGATAAGAACCGATGACCGCAACCCCCTCGCCCTGCTGCTTACCATTCGCGATTCCTATGGCCGGGAATCCCGGCAGATAATCAGCCGGTCCGAAGTCATCAATCCGGTCTGCGGCATTCAAGCACGAGCTTTGGGATCTGACCGTATCCAGATAATTTGGGCATTGATCAATGACGGCATTGGAATCAAAGGATATAATATATACCGTAAAACCACGGACCAGGTATCTTTTACTAAAGTCAACCTGGTTCCGGTAATGGATTCCCGCACTTTTACCGATCAGGGGTTGATCGCTAATACCAGCTATAGCTATGCTGTATCTGCTGTCGATTCCCTGGGCAGCGAGAGCCCGGCATTCCCCGCTTCCAACACTATCAAAACCCAGCCCGCCTTAATGCCCGGTTTCCCGGCGGCGGTGGGCAACGGGACCCGGGGCAGCCGGATGTGGTCATCCCCGGCCTCAGGCGATATCAATAACGACGGGTTTGAGGAGATCATTATCGGCAGCGATGACGGCAAAGTCTATGCCTTTGATCGCCTGGGAAAGATTGTACCCGGCTGGCCGGTGGTAATCGGCGGAAGCATAGACCAATCCAGCCCGGCCCTGGCCGATATTGACAGCGACGGTTTTTTAGAGGTTGTGATGGGCAGCGGCGGCTGGTACACGGTGCCCGGCGACGGCCAGGTCCATGTTTTAAGGCATGACGGTTCCGAACAGCCGGGTTGGCCCCAGGCCGTATGCGGCGACGCCTTTTCCGGGGCGGCGGTAACCGACCTTAACTGCGACGGCAGCTTTGAAATCGTGGCTGCCACCACTGCCGGTTATGTTTATGCCTGGGATGCCGGCGGATCCCTGCTTTTGGGTTGGCCGATTTGCACCGGTGGTCCGGTGTGGTCTTCCCCGGTTCTAGGCCATCTGGACGGAGACCCCCAGATGGAGATCGCAGTCACCGCCAATTCCGCCGGTGCGCTAAAACTACTGGTTCTGAACCATGACGGAACCAGCCTGCCGGGATGGCCGATCATAGTCCAGTCCAGCGCCGGTTATGGACTGGCCTCCCCGGTTTTTGCCGATATGGACAATGACGGAAAGAACGAGATCATCCTGGGCGCCGAGACCTATTGCCCAACAGCCTCCACCAAAGGATACTGCTTCAAAGCGAACGGAGAACAGCTTGCAGGCTGGCCGGTCGGGTTTGGATGCGGAACAAGGATAGTATGTTCACCGGCCATAGCCGATCTGGACGGCGACGGCAAGCTGGATGCGGCCTTTATTGCTTCCAACGGAGTGCTCCGGGCCTATTCAGATCAGGGTGTGAACCGGATGCTGTGGGAGGTTCAAACCGGCTCCAATGGCCGTACCAACCCCATTGCTGCCGATATCGATTCTGACGGCATCATCGAAGTTCTTTTGACCACTGAATCGGGGTATTTGTACGCCTTTGAAGGATCAGACGGTTCGCTGACCCCGGGTTATCCCATCTGGATAGAGCCCAGCTGGTCGGCTCCGGCCTTAAGCGACATAAACCAGGACGGAAAGATGGAATTACTGGCCTTTGGGTGGGGAAGCCATAAACTTTTTGCCTGGGAGCTTGGCTGCAACACTAAAAGCGCTGGTTCCTGTGGATCCACTTTTAGAGGCAATATGAGGCGCACCGGATGCGGCAGCGATACTTTGACTGCCAAGCTTAGCGGAGCATTGCAGACGGAATTGACCGATATTCCCGTCTTTGCGACCAAACTGAGCCAGAACTTTCCCAACCCGGTCAAGGAACAGACCACCATTTGTTATCAAATATCACAGCCGGGCTGGATAAAAATAAATATCTATAATGTTACCGGCCAGTTGGTAAAGACCCTGGTCAATGAAGACAAGATTCCCGGCAGCTACCAGATCAAATGGGACGGGAAAAACGAACAGGGTAAAGGAATTTCTTCGGGAACATATCTGTACCGGTTAGAGTCATCCGGTTTTAATGCAACCAAAAGAATGCTGGTCTTAAAATAAGCTGAAATCTTTAAAACAAAAAATCCCCCCGCCGTAAGCGGGGGGATTTTTTTACCTGATCACATAAAAAATGCCCATCCGAAGACAGGCTAAAATGGTGGGCCCAAGAAGAGTCGAACTTCTGACCTCGTCCTTATCAGGGACGCGCTCTAACCAACTGAGCTATGGGCCCCTATAGTACGTCCCTCTCCCGCCGGGCTTGCGCGACGTAGCCGAAGCGCAGTTGGGGGAAGGATTAGGGAGGGGTAAGAAAAAAGGCTACAGATTATAAGTTTATTACCTATAACCCATAACCTTTTCCTAAAAAACCGAAAAGCAGAGCACAGGTCATACAATTTGAGTAACATGGATTTATGTGCAGGACCCCGGTCCCAATAAGTCTTGGGAGGTCCTGCGGGTTCTCTAGAAAGGAGGTGATCCAGCCACACCTTCCGGTACGGCTACCTTGTTACGACTTCGTCCTAGTCACCAATCCTACCTTAGGCGCCGCCCTCCTTGCGGTTAGGCAAACGACTTTAGGTATTACCGGCTCCCATGACGTGACGGGCGGTGTGTACAAGACCCGTGAACGTATTCACGGTGGCATGCTGATCCACCATTACTAGCGATTCCGACTTCATGCAGTCGAGTTGCAGACTGCAATCCGAACTGAGAGGCCGTTTGGGGATTAGCTCCATCTTGCGATATTGCATCCCATTGTCGGCCCCATTGTAGGACGTGTGTAGCCCTAGACGTAAGGAGCATGCGGACTTGACATCATCCCCACCTTCCTCCCCGTTATCCGGGGCAGTCTCCTTAGAGGGTAACCACTTTCGTGGAAACAACTAAGGATAAGGGTTGCGCTCGTTGCGGGACTTAACCCAACATCTCACGACACGAGCTGACGACAGCCATGCACCACCTGTGGCAGTGTCCTTGCGGAAGACTATGTTTCCATAGTTGTTCACTACCATGTCAAGCCTAGGTAAGGTTCTTCGCGTTGCGTCGAATTGAACCACATCCTCCACCGCTTGTGCGGGTCCCCGTCAATTCCTTTGAGTTTCAACCTTGCGATCGTACTCCCCAGGTGGGGTACTTAATGCGTTAGCTGCGGCACTCA